>VGGM01000025.1 GCA_016868515.1 Bacteroidota bacterium
CTGTAGTATTACCGGGGAGAATCTTTTCAATCTTTTCAGGCCATTCGAGGAAGCAGTAGTACTCACCTCCCAGATACTCTTCAATGCCGAAATCGAATACTTCGGTAATGGTGTTGATACGGTAGAAGTCAAAGTGATATACCGGATCGCTTCCGGGGCGCAGATATTCGTTCACGAGGGTGAAAGTGGGGCTCAGGGCTGTGTCGGTACAGCCAAGATAGTTGCAGATGGCCTTAATGAAGGTTGTTTTTCCGGCACCCATTTCGCCATGTATGGCGAAAATACGGGAACCACTGTGTTCCTCCAGCAGGACCTTTGCTGCCAATGGCAGTTCACCGGTACCTTTAACGACCATTTTCATGGTCACAAATGTATGAATTTATTTCAGCGGGTCAAGGGTGATAAGGGGGCACACCATCTCGAAGAGCGATACTCCGCCATGCTGTATGGAATCGCGGTAGAGTGATGCAAACTGGTTGTAGTTGTTCTGGTAAACCAGGTAGTCATTTCCGGTGGCAAAAATGAATTTTGAACTGATATTTGGTGAGGGCAGTCCAATGCTTCGGGGATTGACGACTTCAAATACATCGCGCTGATCGTAAGCCATGTTACGGCCCAGCTTATACCTCAGGTTTGGCGATGTGGTTCTGTCTCCTACTATCTTCACGGGGTTTTTAACGCGCACGTTTCCGTGGTCGGTGGTAAGGATTACCGTTATGCCGGCTTCGGAAAGAAGCCTGAGAAGCTCGTTTAGGGGTGAGTGTACGAACCAGGTATGGGTAACCGAGCAATATGCATCGTCGTCGGCGGCCAGTTCCTTCATCACTCCCGATTCGGTACGGGAATGCGACAGCATGTCGACCGAGTTGTAAACAAGAGCGACAAGGTCGAACCCCAGAAGAGTCCTGTAACGTTCATTAAGTTTTCTTGCCTCGTTATTGTTGAGGAGCTTTTCATAACTCCACTTGATTTGAATACCCGACCGGTTCAGATGTCTTTCAAGCAGCTTTTCCTCGAAGAGATTCTTGCCTTCGTCGCCATCATCGTCTACCCAGAATGAAGGCATTGTTTCGCTTATGGTTCCGGGCATCAGGCCCGAAAAGAGGGCATTACGGGAGTATTGTGTGGATGTTGGCAGGATGCTTGTATAAAGCTCTTCTGAGGCTATCCTGAAGTATTCGCCTATTACCGGTGCAATGGTTCTCCACTGGTCGAAGCGCAGGTTGTCGATTACCACCAGGAAGACGGGTTTTTTTTGCCTGAGAAGGGGGAAGACCTTTTTCTCTATCACGCTGGTGCTGAGCAGTGGTTTATCGGCCGATCCGGCCGGTGAAAACCATCTGCCGTAGTTTGCTGCGATGTACTTTGCGTATCCCTTGTTGGCATCGGCCATCTGTGCCTCAAGTACCTGTCTGAGCCCCTGGTCGGTTGATTTTCGCAGTTCATACTGCCAGAATACGAGTTTTCGGTAAACCTCATACCAGTTTTCTGTGGTACGGGCGGCAGCAATATCGGAACCTATCGGTCCGAAGGCTGAGAGATAGCCGGAGGTGGCTTTTTCAGTTATAAGGCGGCGCTGCTCGGTGTTCTTCCTGATGGCGAGTATTATCTGTGCCGGTTTAACCGGTTTGATAAGGTAATCGGCTATTTCAGAACCGATGGCTGCATCCATTATCTTTTCCTCTTCACTGCGCGTAATCATTATAACGGGTATGTCGGGTCTTACCTGTCTGATTAGCGTCAGGGTGTCGAGCCCGCTCAGTCCGGGCATATGTTCATCGAGAAAAATGAGGTCATAGTTGCGGGTTTTTACAAGATCGATGGCATCGTTTCCGTTTGTGCAGGTATCGACATCGTAACCCTTTGAGTTAAGGAAAAGTATATGGGGGCGGAGCACCTCAATCTCATCGTCAGTCCAGAGTATACGAAGATGCTTTACAGTTGCCTCACCTTGGTTCATCGGAGTTAAGGTATTTTTCCCTGAAGAATAGCATATAGCGTGACGGGTCCTTGTCGGATTTCAGGGTGTCGAGGTTACGGGCCGAAATGATAAAGGTTTTTGTGGTTGCCGGGGTGCTGTTACGTATTATCCTGAGGGCATCGAAATTGTTGTAGTACTGCAAAGCTTCAGCCGTTTCGGTAAACCTGCCCACAGTAAGAAGAATGAATTTGTTATCAATCAGGTTCCCCTCTGCCCTGAAGTTTTTGTTGGTGTAATTATCTATATTAAAATTAATTACATCGAATGTTGCCTGGTTTATGTTGAATGCCGGATCTTCAATAATAAGTGCGAAGAGGTGTTCCGTACCGGGTTCGTGGATATATATTTCGGCTGCAATCTGACGGTCTTCCTCAACCCGGAGTTCAGGCAGTTCCTGGTCGAGAGCCGCCATCAACTCTTTTGCCCTTTCTGCCTCCCCGGTTCCGGGAAACAGTTTCACCAGCGCCGAGAGACCCTCCCGGTAGGTCCGTTCGTCCCCGGTTCCGGCATAATTCATAGCCAGCAGAAGCCTCACTTTGGGAATCAGCTGATGGCCGGCAGCAGTACTGTTAATCTTTTCACAGAGCGCCCGTGACGCTTCAAAGTTACCTGACAGAAAGAGGTTGTAAGCTTCGTCATACAGTGTTGAAACTGCAATTTCGCGTTCCCTTTGTTTTTTGTAATAGTCGGGGTCGGTGAGTATCAGGGCGTACTCGGTGTCGCCATAACTGTTCAGCAGTAACTGCCTGTAGGTTTCGGCCCTCGACGGGTCGGGTTCCTTCAGCAGCAGGTAAAGATGGTAGTAGGCCTGGGGGATATATTCATGCCCGGGACTGAGAGCTATGAGGTCGGTATATGACTTAACGGCACGGGGAATGTCTCCGAAACTGGAGGCGTATACCTGTCCTGCAGCGAACAGGGCATTGACGCTTATCTCTTTCGATATTGCCATGAGCGAATCGGTAAGCGGGAGGTTGCGAAGGTAGAATTCAGGGCTCTTGCGGTCGTTAGCCGATATGATGGTGTCAGCTTTGCCCGGCTCGTGCTCTTCGGTAATGTCACCCATCTGGACTACTCGTTTGTTTTGTCTTCTCCAGTTGTCTTCGAGCTTTCTTTCCCCCCACCTTCTGCGAAACTCAGTACGCCCGAAGGTAAGGGCTGCCTGGTTATAGAAGTACCACTGTCCTTCCATTTCAATGTTGTCGCGGAAGCGGCGTTCGTTTTCATAGAACTGTCCCAGGTTGTACATGTCTGACGATCCGCCCTGCTGCGTAGCCATTTCCATTTCGTCCTGGCGGACCTTCTCAATAATTCCGGCTATAATGAGGGTCCTCTCCTGTTCGTTCATTGCAGCTACCCTTCTGAGGCTGTCGCCGTTACTGATAATTTCGAGGTGCCCTGCCAGTTCGGTGAGGTTTTCCGATCTCATGCGTATCTCATCGAAGCCGGGAAACTGTTCATTAAGGAATACAACGGCGCTGTCGTAGTAGTTACTGGCATTTACGTAATCGGGGATTTCATAGTAGTGGCTGGCCAGGGCGAGGTAGGCCCTGCCACGGCCACTTGTACCGCTGCTGCCCGAGCGTGTTGCGGTGCGGTAGTGTCCGATGGCTTCCTCCATTTTTCCTTCCTTCTCCGAGAGTCTGCCCAGGGCAAGGTAAATCTGGTCGAGAAAATCCTTATTCTTTTCATCGCGGGTCATCGAAATCAGGTCACTTCTTATGTTCGCGGAGCTGCCGGCCGAGGCCTCATAGACTGTGGCCATGCCTATTCTTGCATTGAACTCTATTTCATACGGAGGCCTCAGTTTTATTACATCGCTGAAAGTTGAGATTGCCTTTTCTGGCTGTCCTGTTGCACCGTAAAGCTGAGCCTGGATAAATGATAGCCTGTATTTTTGTCTTTTTCCCTTAGAGTTCTCGATTGCAGGATGCAGTTGATCGATTGCCTCGCGATAGAACTTCTGGCGTATCAGTGCATCGGCCCTGGTAGTGTGGTACATTGCCTGAAGTGATGAGGATAAGGAGCCCGGATTTTCAATCTCTCCAAGTATCCTGAGGGCCTCTCCGGGGTTCCCGGTTTCAGCCTGAATCCTTGCAAGCCAGATGGTTCCTTCAGTCAGAATATTAACATCGGTACTGTTTTCACTGTTGAAGGCAAGTGTAGCCCGGGCCTGGCTGAAATCCCTTGTGTAGAATCGTGCCTTCGCCATAAGCAGGTAACTGTCGTCAACCCACCTGTTATACTCCTTAAGGTTATAGAAATCCTCGTCGCGGGGAGGTTGTGCATCACCGGACTCAGGGCGGGCTGTTATCGACTTGAGTGTAATGAGCTTCGAGGCCTTCTGTATAGCCCTTTCCATATCGGCGGCACATACCCGGGCAGAAGCAGGGTCGCTGTATTCAAATAACATCAGAATATCGCCGAAGTCATCGGTGTGTTCACGGGTTATCTTATCAATACCGCTCCTGAAGCTTTCGTATCCGTTATGATAAATATTGTACCGGGCGGTAAGGCCATGATAAAACCTCGACGCCCCGGTATTCTTCTCAACCGAACAACCCGATGCGGCAAACAGCAGCAAAAGGCCTGTAATGAAGCCGTACGAATGCCTGAATCTGACCAAAGGCGTTAATTTATACTATAAACTACCGAAATATCGCTATAGTATGGCAAAGGTAATAAAAATTGGTGCCCTGTCAGTTAACGGCAACTACCTCACGTATTTCGGGAATCTCCTTCATAAGGGTCTGCTCAACCCCTGCTTTCAGGGTCATCATGCTGTAGGGACACCCGTGGCAGGCTCCGGTGAGCCTCACTTTTACCACATTATCGGCAGTAACTTCAATAAATTCAATATCGCCGCCGTCAGACTGCAGGTAGGGTCTTACCCTGTCAAGCGCCTTTTTAACTTTCTCAATGCTGATGTTTGACATATGGTTTTCAGTTAATTTTTACTCTCGCTGTTGGTCCCGCGGTCCTGTTTCTCTCCTCTGTCCTGACTACAACCTCTTCAGCAAGCTTCATAAACGCGGAACCGCTTGCCGAATCGCCCAGCGCCACCGGTTGCCCGCTGTCACCGCCTTCGCATATCGACTGAACCACCGGTATCTGACCCAGAAGAGGCACCCCCGATTTTTCAGCGAGGTTCTTTCCTCCCTCCCTTCCGAATATAAAGTACTTATTATCAGGTAGTTCAGCCGGTGTAAACCACGACATGTTTTCGACGAGACCGAGAACCGGTACGTTTATCTTATCGCTCCTGAACATGGCAATACCCTTCACTGCGTCGGCCAGGGCTACTTCCTGGGGCGTTGTTACAACTATGGCGCCGGTTACAGGTACCTCCTGTACAAGAGTAAGGTGTATATCACTTGTTCCGGGAGGGAGGTCTACAACAAGGTAATCGAGTTCACCCCAGTCACCCTGGGTAATAAGCTGTTTCAGGAAGTTCGAGGCCATGGGTCCCCTCCATACCACTGCGTCTGACGGGTCAACAAAGAAGCCAATCGAAAGCACCTTTACACCGTACTTCTCCATGGGAACAATCATGTCGGTGTTATCGAGCTTTATTACTTTCGGCCTGAACCCGGCTGCATCGAACATTACCGGCACCGAGGGCCCGAAGATATCGGCATCGAGAAGCCCTGTTCTGTACCCCAGTCTGGCCAGCGAAACGGCAAGGTTAACTGCTATGGTGCTCTTGCCCACTCCACCCTTGCCTGACGAGACAGCCAGTATGTTGGCTACTCCCGGAAGGGGATCGTCCTCCGTCTTCTTCTTCACCGAAGCGAGCTTTTCAACAACAACTTTGGGTTCAATCCTGATGTCAGCAATCTTTGTGCCGGGCCCCAGCTTCTCCTTTATTACCTTTACACATGTACTTCTCAGGGAGCTGATTACAGGGTCGTTCGACTTATCGGGAGTAAGCACCACGGTAATGCCATTCTCGCCCGATGATACAGTACCAACCATTCCCGACGAGACAATGTCGAGTCCGGTATCAGGGTGGTTAATCCCCCTAAGTGCATCGAGGATTATTTCCTTTGTGAACATGGTAAGAGGCCTTAAGTTTAATTAAATCAAATATAAATAATCTGCAAATGTATGAAAAAAGAATCAGTTTGCCTGTTGCGGAAGAGTTGCTTCAGGAACCAAAGAATCTACTTAAGCCCATCGGCCGGGTCCCAGAAGATTTCACGGAAGTTCCGTATGATGTTCTCTTCTATTATTGCACCCTCGTTTTCAAGGAGTTCCTTCATAAGGTTAGGGGTGCCGAAGTGGTGCCTGCCGGTAAGCATACCGTTGCGGTTCACAACCCTGTGAGCAGGAATAAACCCGGGCTGTGAGTGTGAATTATTCATTGCCCATCCCACCATTCTGGCCGACCGGCCCGAACCGAGGTATCGGGCAATTGCCCCGTATGATGTAACGCGGCCACGGGGGATCATTGAGGCTATCACATACACTCTTTCAAAAAACCCGTCGTTATCACTGTTCCGGGTTTTTCTCTTCAAGGAGCTCGAATCTGACCTCATTATTAACTTCAAACTGTATATAGGTTATCGGGAAACCTTTAAGGAGAAAGAGTTTCTCATAATGTGTTTTTATGGCGAGTATTTCGCCGGAATAGTCACTTTCGTACAGGTTGTCGGTAGCGAAATTGATTTTGAGAGAGTTATGTTCAATAACCTTTATGGTATAGTCGAACAGCGGTTTGCTGTCGGTTTTAAGATGAACAATTCCACCCGGTGCCAGGAATGTCCTGTATGAATTCAGGAAGATGGGTGATGTAAGGCGTTTTTTCTCACGTCTCCTTTTCATCTGCGGGTCGGGGAATGTAATCCATAGCTCATCAACTTCACCCTCTCCGAAAAATGATCGTATGAACTCAATCCGCGTACGCAGGAACCCCACGTTTTTAAGTGAGTGATCGTGTGCGGTTCTGGCCCCTCTCCACATTCTTGCACCCTTGATGTCAATGCCCACGAAGTTCTTTTCGGGGTACATCATTGCAAGGCCCGTTGTATATTCGCCTTTTCCGCAGCCGAGTTCGAGTACCAGCGGGTTACCGTTTCTGAAGAATTCGCTTTTCCACTTTCCCTTCAGTCTGAAATCCTTGCCGAATATTTCGTTGAAGCCGGGTTGAATCACAAAGTCCCAGCTATCCATTTCCGACCACTTCCTGAGCTTGTTCTTCCCCATTGTTACCTGGTATTTTCAGGTTCTCTCCTGATTATTATGCCGAAGTCGTACACCCCGTCAAGGATTTCGTTTCGCATGGCCTGTTCAACAACAAACACATAGGGTCCCTTTTCGGGGAAGAATACATTTTTACGGTAGTTGAGGGTTAGTTCCCTTATGTCGCCTGCACCACGGCCGTAGCGGTTCCCCTTTTCGTCGGCCACCATAAACTCAATCGTGTCCTTAAGGGTTTGTCCGCCAGGCGCATATGCTGATACAAACAGGTAGATGTTCCGGTAAGGATAGGCCGAACCTGTTCTCAGTATGAAATTTACCGAGGCTAATGCTGCCGTATCGGTTATCTCTGCCGTAAACCTGGCCTGTTTGTCGCGGTTCCATCCTTCATGGGGGAATTCCACATTTCCGGTATATAGAATGTCGTGCTGGCAGGCATTCAGAATTAGTGTACCAAATAATACCAGAATTATCCTAGCTGTTCCTGTTCCTGTTCCTGTTTCCATCGGGTCTTCTGAACTTCTTCTTGCTTCTGTGCCTGGGCTTCTGTGCCTGGCTCGTATTGTCGAAGCGGGTAATGCTGTCGTTATTGGTAACACTCACAGGCTGAGCAACCTGCAGGCCTGTGTTGTCATTTTCAACCAGCCTGGCCGGTTTCTTCCCCTGCCGGTTCATCTCCCTGATTTCCTTTACACGGCCTACGGGCACGGGTGTCAGGTTAAGATTTGAATGCGGGTACTGGGAGTACCAGTAAATACCTTTGTGTACCTCCATTTTCTGGAAAAAGTATCTTGCATCGGTTGTTTCCAGAGGTATCTCCTTCGCAGGAAATCCTCTCTGGGCATCAATGTAACAGTCAACCTCGTAACTCATACAGCACTTAAGCTTTCCGCACTGGCCGGCAAGTTTTTGCGGATTGAGTGAAATATCCTGCACCCTTGCATGTGATGTTGTAACCGAAACAAAGTTAGTAATATGGGTTGCGCAGCAGAGTTCCCTGCCGCACGAGCCGATTCCTCCTATTCGGCCGGCCTCCTGCCGGGCACCTATCTGCCTCATCTCGATGCGAACCCTGAATTCTTCGGCCAGTACCTTTATTAGTTGTCTGAAGTCAACCCGCTCGTCGGCTATATAGTAGAATATTGCCTTGGTCTTATCACCCTGGTACTCCACATCGCCGATCTTCATATTCAGCTTCAGGTCCTCGGCTATTTGCCTCGATCGGAGCATTGTGGGTTCTTCAAAGCTGCGTGCTTCCTCCCACTTCAGGATATCGGCCGGTTTTGCCTTTCTGTAAATCTTCCTGAGTTCTTCAAGCGGAGGAACCGTTCTGAGCCTTCCCAAAAGCTGCCTGACCAGCGGGCCTGTCATCGAAATCCTTCCGATATCATGCCCCGGTGAAGCCTCAACAGCAACAATATCACCTGCCTCAAGCCTGAGGTTGTTAACGTTGCGGTAAAGTCCTTTCCTTGTATTCTTGAAACGTACCTCGAGTATCTCTTCCTGGCCGGCAGGGTTTTTGATGTCGCCAAGCCAGTTCCAGGCGTCAAGTTTGTTTAGTCCCCTTCTGTATTTTATATCGGGCAGGCGGATCTCTTCACCGGAGCCGGCCTGCATTTCATCGTGCTCAATCATACCACAAAATTAAAGCAACCGGCACCGGTTCAGGCCATTTTTGCCGGCTGCAGGAAATATTTCGATTTGCTGCTGCTGACAAAAGTAACACATTCGCCGGTCATTATCAAGCCTGTGGTTTTATAAGCCTGGCAACCAACAGTGAAAGGTCGAGGAAGATGATTTTTGCATTGCCGTTCGACTCAATGTGGTGGTGTGCTTTGTTGAACTCTTCATACAGACGGTCTATGTTGTTCCCGTTGATGAATGGGTGGAACTTTTCCGAGAAATCAGCTTCGGCCCTTGTCATAAAGGTAATTTCGCTGTTGCCACCCCTGGCGTTGATTACAAAGTTACCCCTGAGCAGTTCCAGACAGTATTCAAGGAAATCCTTCTGAGCCTCCCGTCCTGACGATGCAGTGCTTTCTGCCCATTCTGAAAGGGCTGCTATATCGCGTTTCCAGGCATGCCTCATAAGAACCCTGAAGGTCTCAAGATGTCCGGCCGATGGATCATCATCGGAAACCAGGTTCAATGCTCTTACAATATTTCCTCCCGAAATATGCGCGATTTCGTTTGCCCTGTCAGCCTGCAGGTTGAAGCGGAGTGCCAGGAATGTTGCAAGGGAAGCGTCATCAACTCCCCTGAATCGTATCATCTGGCACCTTGAGAGTATGGTGGGGATTATCCTGTCGGGTTCCTCCGATACCAGGAGAAAGAGTGTTTTGTCGGGCGGTTCTTCTATGAGCTTAAGGAGTTTATTGGCGGCAGTGTGATGCATTTTTTCAGGAAGCCAGATAAACATTGTCTTGTACTCTGCCTCGTAGGTTTTCAGACTGAGTTTCCGCAGTATCTCGGAGGCCTCGGCAGCGTAGATTATTGCCTGTGAGTTCTCAACATCGATGGCCCTTAGCCAGTCGGTGAGGCTGATAAATGGTTTTGATGAATTGAGTGCCCTCCACTCGGGCAGAAAATTGTCACAAACCGGGTCGCTGAACTTTTTGGTCCGGAACACAGGGAAAACGAAATGCATGTCGGGGTGGATGAGCCTCGAGTGTTTAACACAAGAGGGGCATACACCGCATGAATCGTCGGGTGTACGGTTAGTACAGGTTATGTACCTTGCGTAGGCAAATGCCATGGCCAGGCT
>VGGM01000026.1 GCA_016868515.1 Bacteroidota bacterium
AAATATTCTGGATGCAATAAGATCTCTTTACGGGGCGGAACCTGATGAGTCGGCAATACAGATTCATGAGACCCGGAAGGAGTTCAATGGTGATTTTACCCTGATTGTATTTCCACTTACGAGATATTCGAAGAATACCCCGGAGGCGACAGGCACAGAGCTTGGATCCTGGCTTAAGAATGAATATCGTGAAATTGAATCCTTTAATGTTATAAAGGGCTTCCTTAACCTGCAGTTGTCAAAGAGTTTCTGGATGGAGACATTCGGGGAGATTATGGACTCTGAGGAATATGGGATTTGCTCCATGCCTGAAGATGCACCTGTTATCCTTGTAGAATACTCTTCACCAAACACCAACAAGCCACTTCACCTGGGTCACATAAGGAATAATCTTCTTGGTTTTTCACTTTCCAGGATTCTCGAGGCCGGCGGCAACAGGGTGATCCGGACAAATATCGTAAATGACCGTGGAATACATATTTGCAAGTCGATGCTGGCATGGCTCAGACACGGAAACGGAGAGACCCCAGAGTCATCGGGGATGAAAGGAGACCATCTGGTTGGAAAGTATTATGTTCTTTTCGATCGCGACTATAAACACGAGGTGGCCTCCTTGATAAAAAAGGGGGTTAGCGAGGTCAGGGCAAAAGAGGAGGCACCCTCAATAGTGGAAGCGAGGGAACTGCTAAGAAAATGGGAGTCGGGCGACAGTCAGGTGATTGATCTCTGGAGGATGATGAATTCATGGGTTTACGCAGGTTTTGATGTTACCTACAACAGGCTGGGGGTGGAATTCGAAAGGATTTACTACGAGTCGGAAACCTACCTGCGTGGCAAGGAGCTTGTAGCTGAAGCCCTGAACCTTGGTCTGGTCTACAAGAGCCCGGATGGTTCAGTTTGGGCTGACCTGACCGACAGCGGACTCGATCAGAAGCTTTTATTAAGGTCGGACGGAACAGCTGTATACATTACACAGGACCTTGGAACAGCGGTTATAAGATATGAGGATTATGCTTTTGATCAGTCAGTTTATGTTGTTGGCAACGAGCAAAACTATCATTTTCAGGTTCTTGCGGCAATACTGAAGAAGATGAACTATCCGTGGGCCGGTGGCCTGCATCATTTCTCGTATGGCATGGTTGAACTTCCTGAAGGCAGAATGAAATCGAGGGAAGGCACCGTTGTCGATGCCGATGATCTGATTGATGAGATGATAAAAACGGCAAGGGATATGTCGGCTGAACTGGGTAAGCTTGAGAACCTCTCTGCTGACGAAAAAGATGACGTTTTCAGAAAGGTTGGTATGGGTGCCCTCAAATATTTCATCCTGAAGGTTGACCCGAGAAAGAACATGACATTCAATCCTGTCGAATCGATCGATTTCAATGGTAACACCGGACCCTTCATACAGTATACATTCGCCCGCATAAACTCAGTACTTAAAAGAGCCCGTGCAATGTCATTGCCTGAGAACCGGCCGGAGGCACTTAAAACAGACCCGATTGAAAAGGAGACAGAATTGATCAGATATCTGAGACGTTTTCCCCTGATGGTAAAGGAGGCTGCATTGCAGATGAATCCATCTGTAATAGCCAACTATGTTTATGATCTTTCAAGGGAATACAATCAGTTTTACCATGAGTTCTCCATACTAAGCGAGCCCGACAGTTTACGGAGAGACTTCAGGATAATGCTCTCGGAAGAGGTTGCGGGGGTGATTGAAAAAGGCACCTGGTTGCTTGGCATCGAAATGCCTGAAAGAATGTAGTTATGATATCTGTCAGATATGTTTGAGAATTTAAGTGATAAGCTCGAACGTTCCTTTAAGTTGTTGAAGGGACAGGGAAGGATTACCGAGATTAATGTGTCTGAAACCCTTAAGGAGGTACGGAGGGCTTTGCTTGACGCCGACGTCAATTTCAGGATAGCAAAGCAGTTTACCGACACTGTAAGGCAAAAGGCAATAGGTCAGGATGTCCTTAAATCGGTCAAACCCTCCCAGATGATGATCAAGATTGTCCACGATGAGCTGGTCGAGCTTATGGGCGGGGACAAGAGCGACATCAATGTAAAAATCAACCCGTCAGTAATTCTCATTGCCGGTCTTCAGGGTTCAGGCAAGACTACTTTCAGCTGCAAACTGGCCGGGATGCTTAAGAGCAAGAGGGGAAAGAGACCCCTGTTGGTTGCCTGTGACGTATACAGGCCGGCAGCCATTGAACAGCTGACGATACTCGGCTCGCAGATAGAGGTTCCGGTATATACCGAGGCAGGAAGTATAAGCCCTGTGGCAATAGCCGGTAACGCAATAAAGGAGGCAAAAAAGAACGGTAATGATGTTGTTATAATCGATACTGCCGGGCGTCTGGCAATCGATGAGGAGATGATGAACGAGATCTCAGCAGTGAAGAAAGCTGTTAATCCGCATGAGATACTCTTTGTTGTCGACTCAATGACTGGTCAGGACGCTGTGAATACTGCCAGAGAATTCAATGAAAGGCTTGACTTCGACGGGGTGGTCCTTACCAAGCTCGATGGTGATACAAGAGGTGGTGCTGCACTTTCAATAAAAGCTGTTGTCAACAAGCCAATTAAGTTCATCAGTTCAGGAGAAAAACTTGATGCGATAGATGTTTTCTATCCCTCCAGGATGGCCGACAGGATACTCGGGATGGGCGATATTGTCTCACTCGTTGAGAAGGCCCAGGAGCAATATGATACCGAGGAGGCCAGAAGGCTGCAGAAGAAAATTGCAAAGGATCAGTTTGACTTCAACGATTTCATTGCCCAGATTCAGCAGATAAAGAAAATGGGTAACGTAAAGGATCTGATGTCGATGATTCCCGGTGTTGGCAAGGCGGTAAAGAATCTTGACATTGACGATGATGCATTCAAGGGAGTAGAAGCTATCATCCGCAGCATGACTCCGGCCGAAAGGTCATCGCCCGATATTATCAACGGCAGCCGCCGGAAACGTATTGCTGAAGGCAGCGGTACAACGGTTCAGGAGGTTAACAGGCTGCTGAAACAGTTTGAAGAGACAAGAAGGATGATGAAAACCATGACCAGCAAAGGGGGCGGGAATCTCGCCAGACTTGCCGGCCGGAAATAAAACCAGTTGTGAGATGTACAAACTTATTGACGGAAAGCAGGTTGCGTCGCTGATTAAGTCTGAAATCGCTTCCGAGGTGCTCAGGAGAAAGAGTGAAGGCAGGAAGATTCCCCATCTGGCTGCAATACTTGTTGGCAATGACGGTGGAAGTGAAACCTATGTGGCTCATAAGGTTAAGGCATGTGAGGAGGTCGGATTTGAATCGACACTAATCAGGCTTCCCGAAAGTGTAACCGCAGGGGAGCTTCTTTCGACGGTTAAATCACTGAATATCAATGATTCGGTCGATGGATTTATTGTACAGTTGCCGCTCCCTGCACATATTGATGAGGAGATGGTAACAAATGAAATATCGCCCGATAAGGATGTGGACGGGTTTCATCCCGTAAACCTCGGAAGGATGATGCTGGGCATGCCCTCATTTGTTTCAGCCACACCTTATGGAATTGTAGAGCTTCTCAGGCGCTACGGAATTGATACTGCCGGCCGCCGGTGTGTGATTATTGGCCGCAGTAATATTGTTGGCCGCCCGCTGAGTATTCTGCTTTCACAGAAGGGGATTGATGCCACTGTAACGGTAGTGCACAGCCGGTCGGAGGGATTGGAGAAGATAGCCGCAGAAGCCGACATCCTTGTTGCTGCAATAGGAAAGCCGGGTTTCGTGAAGGCAGACATGGTAAAGGAGGGGGCGGTGGTGATTGATGTCGGAACCACTAGGGTAAGCAGCGAATCAACCAAATCGGGGTGGAAACTGGCCGGTGATGTCGATTTTGATTCCGTAGCTCCGAAATGCAGCTTCATAACACCTGTTCCGGGGGGTGTCGGACCGATGACCATTGTGTCACTTCTCAGGAATACGCTTCTTGCCTGTTCGCGGAAATAACCCGCTACTTAGAAATTAGTGCCGGTTCCCCCGGTATTTCAACCCCGGCAAAATAGAGGTCAAAACCTCCCTTGCCGTTTGTTCTGTTTGAAGAGAATACCAGGAAGTAATTTGTAAACTCAGGATGGTACCCGAGTACCGGCCTGAACTCATCGGCCTCGCTGTTTATGGTGGGACCGAAATTAACCGGAGATCCCCACTTGCCGTTGTTATAAACAGAGAAGTAGATGTCATAGCCACCCAGTCCGCCGGGTCTGTTTGAAGCGAAAATCATAACATTGCGTGCAACAATCGGACATGTGTCGTCGTACCCGCTGTTTACACTGTCTACTTTTGTAAGAGTGGCAGCCGGAAGGGCAAACCAGTCAACAAGCGAAGCTGTGTTCGGCTTTTCAATCGTATAGATATTGTACTGCCCTTCACGGTTTGAACTAAGGAACACCCTTGTCTGAGAAATGTCAAATGATACATAGCCATCATCCGATGATGAGTTAAGTACCGCAGCAGGTGTCAGTGAACCGAAGGCGGGTATGTTTGTGCCTGTCTGAGGAAGATACCTCAGGTACTTAATGTCGGTGTCACCATTATCTGACTCTGTTGTGATGAGCAAATACTCGTGGCTGTCGGCGGTGCTGAGTAACCTGTAGGGCCCGAGATCGTCCTTCTGAGTATTAGCTGCGGTAATCAGAGCGGTAAGGAAGGCATCATTAATCAATTCCGAACCAAGGGTGAACTGCCCTGTGTATTTATCGTGAGTGAATTCGATTGCTCCTGTAACCAAATCGAATGTACCTCCCTGTGTATTCCGGTTCGATGAGAAAATCATTTTGATGTAGCCATTGGCATAGTCCAGGTTAACATTATAATCGTCATACTGTGTATTGAGATTGGCAAGCGCTACAGCAGTATCGGGGAAGGTACCGTAAGGGTACAGCATGGTTCTTGGTTTCTTGCACGATGCAGTAAAAAGAAGGAAGACTACCATCATAACTGCAATTGACAGGAGTGTTAATCTCCGGGAATTCATATTCATTGTGGAATTGTTTTGCAATCAAAGATAACTCTAAAAATTAAAAAACCGGGATTTTCAGGTTCCCGGTTCTCTTGAAGGTTGAATTCAGGTTAATTAAAAGGGTAATATATTAGGTTTAGAGGTCTCTCATCACTCATAAGATGAAAAATGCAGTTTTATGGTTGCGTTGTTCAGAAAAATAGAGCTTATGGGGCGTGTTTAAAAATGAACTGTGCTGTTAATAACTGATAATGTTACAGTTTCGCATTCCCGCAAAAAGATGTAATTTTGTACCCATACTTTTTTTGGACAATGGAAGAAGAGAAGTTTGGATTTGCGCACGAAGAGGATATTGAGGAGGTTGTCAGGCGCTACGAGAGGATGAGGAAAAACAACGAAACCTTCTTCTTTGATGTTTCAGAGTTTGAAACCATTATCGATTACTATCTGGAGTGCAATAATCCCGGAAAGGCATATGACGCTACCGAGGCAGCTGTCCATCAGCACCCGAACTCACTCTCTATCCAGATAAGGCAGGCAAGGGTGCTGCTTGACAAGGGCAGAGCGATGGAGACACTGAGGCTGTTGCGCAAACTCGAAAGCATTGAGCCCGGCAATCCCGAGATTTATCTCATAAAGGGTACTGCCCTCGGAATGCTTGGTGACATAGCAGGGGCCAGAAGGATGTTTGAGATTGCAATATCATCTGATACGGAAGAACCTGAGGATACCATGTATGCAGTTATCAGCATTCTGCAGAACCTCAATTACTATGAGGATGTGGTTCATTACATGCAAATGCTTATTCAGAGGGAACCATTTTTCCATGCTCATTTTTACGATCTGGCCTTTGCATATGAAAAAACCGGCGACCTTACAAACGCTGCAAGGTACTATGAAGCCTATCTTGAGGAGGAGCCCCATTCCGACAGTGCATGGTATAACCTCGGAATAGTCTACAATAAGCTTGAGGACTACAATAATGCACTTAAGGCCTATGATTATGCACTTGCAATAAATTCTGTCAATACTTTTGCCCTTTTTAACAAGGGAAACATACTGTGCAACCTTGAAAGGTTTGAAGAGGCACTTGATGCCTACCTTGAATATCTGGAACTGGAAGACGAAAGCCCCGAAGCAATGACCTATATAGGTGAATGCTATGAGAAAACAGGTAACTATGATCTGGCCAGGAAATATTTTCAGGATGCCATTGAAAACACACCCGATTTTCCGGATGCCTGGTTTGGCCTTGGCGTACTGGCTTTCCGTACGGGTATCTACAATGATGCAGTAATGCTCTTCTCCAAATGCGTCAGGCTCGACGAACAGAATCCTGAATACTATCACATGCTGGCCAGAAGCCTCTATGCATCGGGGAGACTGAAGGATTGCGTAAGGAACCTTAAGAAGTCTCTCAGAATAGACCCCTTCTTTGCTGAGTCATGGATTGATATTGCTGCCATATTGAAAGAGACAGGCAACCTGACAAGGACAATTAAGTATTTCGAAAAGGCACGCCGTATTGTAGGTGACGTGCCGGGCCTGAACTACATACTTGGAGGCTGCAACCTTGCTGCAGGCAAGCCCGCAATAGCCCTGGACTATCTTCAGCAGGCAATTGAAACCGACAGGGAACTGTTCAGTGATTTCAGAACACTCTACCCCGATAACCTGATTGATGATAATATCAGGAACCTTACCAAAGATATTTGATATGGAGACATTCATTCCCT
This sequence comes from Bacteroidota bacterium, assembly GCA_016868515.1. GTDB lineage: Bacteria > Bacteroidota > Bacteroidia > Bacteroidales > VadinHA17 > SLNP01. Next base: position 6,744 of record VGGM01000026.1, read on the forward strand.
ATATACCTGAACGTCAGGATAAACCGAGGTCGAAGAGACTTACAATGGTAATGGATAAAGGACTCAGCATAAGGCAGGCTGAAGATTTTACTGAGATAGGGGCGCTTTATACCGACTTCCTGAAACTGGGGTTCGGAACTTCAGTACTTACACCCAACTGCATTGAGAAGATTGAGATTTACAGGAAGGCAGACATAATTCCATATTTTGGCGGAACCATGTTCGAAGTATTTGCCGTCAGGAACATGTTTGATGAATATGTCGATTATGCTCTCAGGAGCGGCCTCTCAATGGTTGAGGTCTCCGATGGCTCGTGGGAGATGGACAGGAAACTCAAACTTGGTTATATTGAGAAACTGGCAACCAGATTTACTGTTATCTCTGAAGTTGGCTCAAAGAAGAAAGACGTGGTTTATACACCCGCGCAATGGGTTTCCATGATGAAGGAAGAGTTGCAGGCGGGGTCAGTGAAGGTAATTGCCGAGGCCAGAGAGTCGGGAACAATTGGCATTTACAATGACGACGGATCTGTCAATGACGAACTGATCGCAAGAATATCTGAAGAGGTGGGTACCGATAATGTTATTTGGGAAGCTCCCGAAAAATCACAGCAGGCATGGTTCATAAAGCATTTTGGCGCTGACGTGAACCTGGGTAATATTGCACCGGCCGAGATCATACCACTTGAGACTCTAAGGTGCGGACTGAGGGGAGATACATTTTTCCAGTTCCTGCCACCCGAAATTATAAGGTGAAACCATGAGATCATTGTATGACTATTTCATCCTTCTGCTTAAGGGTATCGGTATGGGAATGGCTGATGTTGTGCCCGGCGTTTCGGGTGGAACAATAGCTTTTATATCAGGTATTTATGAAGAGCTGGTCTCTTCTCTCAAATCGATCGGTTTCAAAACTGTCAGATTACTGCTCACCGGCAGGTTCCGTGAGTTCCAAACAAGTATCAATCTCTGGTTCCTTCTCTCTGTATTCGGTGGCGTTGCAATCAGTATATTCTCCCTGGCGAAATTAATGAAGTGGCTTCTCCATAACCATCCGGTACTTGTTTGGTCTTTCTTTTTCGGGCTCATCCTTGCTTCAACTCTGTTTGTGCTGAAGACAATCGGGAAATTCAATGCCAGAACTATGGTGTTTTTTGTTACAGGCATTGCTGTTGCATGGTTAATCACGTCACTTTCTCCCGTTAATACACCCGAGGAATGGTGGTTTGTTTTCCTCTCGGGAAGTATAGGTATTTGTGCCATGATTCTCCCGGGAATATCAGGGGCCTTTATCCTCCTGCTTATGGGAAAGTATCTGTTCATAATCACTGCAGTAAGCGAACTTAACATCCCGGTTATACTGGTCTTTGCAGCCGGAGCAATAACGGGCCTTATTCTCTTTTCACATGCACTGAGCTGGCTGCTCCGGCGGTACCGGATGGTAACGGTAGCATTGCTGGCAGGCTTTATGATTGGCTCGCTAAACAAGGTATGGCCCTGGAAGATAGCCACATCGACTGCCGAAGGATTACACGGAGAGGTTGTTATCCTTGCCGAAAGGAATGTATCTCCGGCAGCATACGAAAGCATTACCTCTTCCGACCCGATGATCCCGTGGGCAATACTGCTTTTCATCGCCGGAATAGGCCTGCTGTCGGTGTTGCAGTTGGCAGGACAAAAAGCCGGAAAATGAAAAGATTCGGACTTGCAGGTTACCCGCTGGGTCATTCATTCTCGGCATCCTATTTCAATGATAAGTTCAGGAACCTTAATCTTACAGAATGCGAGTATGTGAACTATCCTGTCAGGGAAGCTGCTGATATCCGGTGTCTGTTTGAGAATGACATTGAACTCAATGGACTTAATGTTACAATACCCTTTAAAACATCAGTAATCCGGGTCATCGATGTACTAGACCGCTCAGCCGAGGCAGCCGGGGCTGTTAATGTTGTGAAACCCTGCCGTTCGGCTGGCAGGTTAACACTAAAGGGTTTTAATACAGATATTCCCGGATTCCGTGAATCTCTCCCCAGTGAATACTTGTCAGGAGGTGGTCTGGCCCTGGTGTTTGGAACCGGCGGTGCTTCAATGGCTATTGATTATGTATTGAATGAACTGGGATATAGCACCATGAGAGTCTCACGAGAGGCCGGACGTGGTGATCTGACCTATTATCTGGTTACAGGCGAATTGATCAGGAAGACAAGAATTATTGTGAACACCACACCGGCAGGAATGTATCCTGACACTGACGAAAAACCACCTTTCAATTCTGAATTGCTCACCGGCAGCCAGTTTATTTATGACCTGATCTATAATCCTGCTGAAACACTCTTTTTGAAAGAGGGACGGATGAAAGGATGCAAAACCATGAACGGGCTCACTATGCTGCACTTACAGGCCGACAGAGCCTGGGGAATCTGGAACGATCCGGCTCTCTAGTCAGTGAAAATGTTTGCCGGATACTCAATACCCGTGAGTGACAGGCCATGAGCAGGAGCCGACTGACCTGCAGCTTTACGGTCGGCCATCTCTATAATCTTCCTGAAGTCTTCAACGCTGATCCGTTCTTTTCCAACATCAAGCATTGTTCCTGCAACAGCCCTTACCATATTCCTCAGAAACCTGTCGGCACTGATAGTAAATTCAAGCAGGTGGCCATGGTCATACCAGAAAGCCTCAGATACCTTGCAGATGGTTGTTTTTACATCGCTGTCGGCCCGGCAAAAGCTGGCAAAATCGGTATAATCTCTCAGAATGACGGCAGCCATGTTCATTTCCCCGATATTGAGGGGGCCGGTAAAAAGCAGGCATGTATCGGTTGTAAATGGATCCTTTTGCCTCGATATCCTGTATTTGTATCTCCTCGA
>VGGM01000027.1 GCA_016868515.1 Bacteroidota bacterium
CGGGGCGCCCCTTTATCAGGGTTGAATTGAACCACTCTATTCCGTCGCCTATTGTCCCAAGGTATTCCCAGTCAACATTGTCACCAATTTTATACTGCAGAGCTGCGCCATCGCGGTTACGGTCGAACCGTCTCCAGAGTTTCAGGCTGATCATCGGCCTTTCGGTATCGGTGAAATCGAAGCATGGACTGCTGACAGAAGCAGACTGAACCATTTGATTAGCAATATCATACGCTGTATACCAGGCATTTGACCCCGAAGCTGCAGCATTTATTACCGGCCGTGAGGGCGTCCCGAAGGTCCAGCTGCTATTAACACCGGCATCTTTGATCCAGCCGCCGGTTCCCGACTCAAAATCCTCGTAATAGTCATCTCCGGTAAGTTCAACTGTGGGACGTATGAAAATCTCCTTCAGGATTGTATCGCTGCAACCTGAATAATTGGTATTGACAATATACTCAACCGGCAGGAATCCTTCGCTGAGTTTCGGGTACTTTGGATTCAGAACAGTAATATTTGGTTGTCCGTCGAAGAAATTCCAGCTTCTTGTGGTTACAGGTGATCCTGTTAAGGTTCTGTCGAATAAATGAACGGAATCGCCTGCGTGGAAGCACTCATTCAGCCAGTAGAAATCGGCTTCAGGTTTTACACCCAGGTCTATAGTTTGATCGGAGAAGCTTGAGCAGTTATTTGTGGTTGTTGCAGTAAGCCTTATCTGGTGCAAACCTCCCGTTTTGTAAAGGTAACCGGCGGTTTGCAGGTCACTTGTCATGAATCCGCCGCCATCACGGAATTCCCAAAGCCAGGTTGCAACAGGATCGGCAGAGGTTGTGTTATTGATAAACCTGGTTGTGTCGGCCGAATGCTCTATGCAGACATCAGCGACGGTAAACGAAGCCTGCGGCGAAGCGTGGATAGTAACAGGGATTGTTACCGAGCTTGAACATCCGGTTCGTGAATTGGTGAAGGTGTATACTACCGGGTCGTTGCCGGGGCCTTTTGCGGGGTCGAATGCATTGCCTGTGACCGGGCCGGTGAAAACACCGCCCTCCCGGTTGGTGTAAAGGGTAAATGGGTCATCGCCATTGCAGAATACCGATCCGGCAGCAAGGTTGTCAATAGATACCTGTCCCACCGAGTCGACATTTAGTACCTGCGACACCACAAAAAACGTAAATGTTATATCGACATAGGAGAAGGAGACAGTATGGTTGCCCGGTCCGGCTGCGGATGGATTAAAGGTGGCAACGCCAGGGGATACCTCGTTAATGCCATTGCCGGTGAAAAAGCCTGCAATCCATGGTACCGTGGATTCAAACCGCAGTGTATCAGGTACCCCGTCATAGCAATACTGGTTACCCGCATTTATACCGGTAATAGTTCCCGAGGCCTTCTTAACTTCTGTGTTAAGTGTGCTGTCAGCACGGCAGCCATTTGCGTCGGTAACCGTGTAAGTTATCTGGTGAGTGCCCTGACCTGCAAGACCCGGGTAAAAAAGATATCCGGAAACACCAGGTCCGGTGAAATTACCGTTTTGAGTAACAGGTTTCAGGGTATCGGCCGGACCGTCGACATTATAGGTTGCCTTTAGCTGAAATCCCGCGTCGGGAAGGGGATTGACAGTAACATTTCGTGATATAACCGGGCTGCTGCACCCAAGCGGTGATGTGTACCTGTATGTAACCGGATATGTGTTTCCGGGCATCCCCATTGACGGATCGATGAAGGCTGAAGTTGCCGTCGGATCAGATACAATGGCTCCTGTCCACGTTCCTGTGCCTCCTGCCGGATAGATATTCTGAACCGTAACAAAGCGACGTGATGATTGCTCACAGTATGCAGCTTCGAGATTGGCAAATCCGGGAGCAAGACCAACTGAGTCGATGACGAATGGTTTGTTGATAGGATAAACCGATCCTGAAAGAGAGTAGGAAAAGAAGAGTGTGTCGACTTTGTTGCCGGGCCTCATTCGTGAGGGGTCAATTATGAGTGAAGTATCGGAAAGATAGGCAACTATTCCATTCAGGTTGGTTATGTCAAAGGTCTTCGCTGTTGCGCCGTCCGGTACATTTGAAACATAAATTGTATCGGTTCCGCCATTACTGCAGTAAACGTTCCTGAAGCTTTCGAAGAAGGCATCGACAGGGTTTACCGAAACCTGTTCAGTGGCCAGTTGCGTGCAGGTCTGGCCGGATCCACTTACTGACAGAAGATAGTTTATATTATAGGGGCCGCCTTCACCCACAAGTGATGGAGAAAACTTTCCGGATACCACCCCGTCGCCATAAAAAACACCACCAGCCGGAGTAGCCGACAGGACAACATCGGGGTCGGCAACACTGAATGATGCTGCCGGAAGGTTTATTATAGCAAGGTAACCTGAATATGCCATGACGCCTGTAATCCCCTTGTTGTTACGCGGGATGACTGCAAACCTCACCGGCTTGTCAATATCATCGGCTGCCAGGGTATAGGTTTTGTTTGTACCTGCAAGAATCTCAGGGCTGCCAATGTACCAGAAAAACTGGCTGTTCTGTTCATTGAACTTGGGGTCGGTGAAGGTGTACTTTCCCGTAAGCACAGAGCCTACCGACCTGGTACCCTCAATACATACACCTGTGGCAGAAGGGGTCTGACCAGTGCCATCGGTAATTACCGGTGTGTTGCTGCTCGCTACCGGGGTTCCGGTATCAGGATATCCTGTAGCAGAGACCGGCGTCACCTCGTAATAGAACTGGTAGCCAACATCATCGGGTACAAGGGCATAAGAGGTGCCTGAACCGACAGGTACGGGGTCTCCGACCCTGTACCACCTCAGAATATGAGTGGCCGGAAGATCGCCGTCGGGATCAGAAAAGCTAAATGAGCCGTTCATAGTTCCGGGATATGAATATGGTCCGGTAGTCTGAACAGATGATGCGACAGGGGCAGAGTTTACCGGCCCGAATACAGCCGAAGTTACCATGGCTCCCGGTGAGGTTCCTGAAAGGGCCACCGGAGTTACACTGAAAAGAAGATATTTGCCTGAATCGGAGCTCCTTATCCGGTAAGTCCTTCCGCTTTCGCCTGTTATTGCCGTTGAAGGAGAACCCGTTGGTGATGATGAAATATACCAAACATAAATTGAATTCCCTTCTGAATTGCCCTCGGCATCGGAATAGCTGTAATACCCAAGTATTACATCATTTACGTCAGAAGTGCCCTCAATTGAGACGCTTGAAACAACCGGGGCAGCGTTGGCTGTTACAGGTGAAGTTATTCCGCTTGAGTCGGCACTGGCGAGCAGTCCGTCTTTAAACAGTGTCACCCTGAACCGAAGATTCTTTCCGATGTCACCAGCCTGCACAGTGTAGTTATTGCTTCCTGAGCCGATTAATGTACGGGGAGTGAGCGAATACCACTGCAACCACATTGAGTCTGCTGTTGCACCGGAAAGCGTATAATGACCTGTAAGCATTGTACCCACAACCGGACTGCCGGAGATATAGACATCCGAAACTGTCTGAGAATTCACTGACAATGTAGCTGACAGCAGTAGCATTACAGGGAGCCAGGCTATATTTTTCATGGTTCAGTATTTTAGCTTAAGCAGGCACATCATTGTGTTGTTTTCATATCCTGTCTTCCCGACAGCTATAAGGTCACCGGTCACTGAAAGCCTGAGGTCAAAAATCTCCTGGGAACCATTACCCCCTGAAATAAAGGGTGTTCCGATTGGCTCTCCGTCGGGGTCGACTTTAAGAATGAGAATGTCAGAAGATGTGGGTGTACCGGCTCTCCCACCAAGGTACCAGTCTCCGCCCGGCGCAGCGGCAATGGCATTTACTTTCGATGATAGACCGTTTACACTGATGCTCTTTTTATACACCGGGGCTGCCTGAATATTTGTTGACATCCTCCTGATACCGATCTGGTTTGTTTCATTGTCGGCCCCTAATGTATATGCCAGAAAATACCCGTTGGGCAAGACCTCAAAGTCGGCAGCGTACTCATCAGCCTGATCGCCGATAATAGCCGAACCTCTGTTGCTTGCGTCCTCATTTAGTCTGATTAGCAGAAGGTTATTCTTCTCGAGTCCGGGCTCGGATGAGTTATCTGTTGTTCCGTACATTATGTAACCACCACCCAGATCCCGTTTCATAGCCACGCAAATGTCGTTGCCTCCGTAGCCGAAGGCGTATGAGGCAATACTGTCGCCCGATTCGCTTATCTCAAGAAGAAAGAAGTCCTTCATACCGGCTATATTCTCGGTAAACGACCCGCTTTCAGCCCTGTAGGCGTCAGTTACTCCGGCTATCATAAAGCCGCCACCGGGCTTAATGGCAATATCGGCAGCGCTCTGATTACCTACGCCTCCAATCACTGACTCCCACAGAAGTGTCCCGTTTGCATCAGTTCTGACGATATATATATCGGTATTTGCCGATGTACCACTTCCGGTTGTGGTGTAACCTGCGGCCATGATATCGCCCGAAGGCAGCACAATGACTTTGTTTGCAATGTCATTACTGGCACTGCCCGGGGTAACCTCCCATTTCCTGCTGCCGCCGGCAGTGGCCCTTATTATCCCAAGTTTCCTCTCCGATGACTCAATGAAATTGCCATCGCGCCGTGTAATTACCGTCCTGAGCCCGGCAATTATAATATCGCCTTCCGATTCGGCAACCGAATGGGCCCGGTCCTCATAAGCATCTCCGAATATCTTTAAAAGGGCTCCGTTTCCGGTTTCCTTTTCGCATGATGAAAGAATGGAAAATGCCGCTAATGCAAGGATTACCGATACTCTTTTCATTGTCCCTGCGTTTTGGTTGGTTTATAAAAAATGAAGGTATATCCCACAGTAAGTCCGGCAATATTTATCCTGAAGTTATCGTCGGTATAGAAATAGTAATATTCAAGATTACCCGGGTCGGATAATCCGGCAACCTGGTTCCGCAGTCCCGAAAGGGTTCTTAACTCAGCAGTAATGTAGCCTCTTGGTATTTTCACCCTGCCACCCAGGCCTGCATGTATAAAGATGTCACTCTTAATTCGGGAGTCTCTCCTGTCAAGGTTCTCTCCGGTACGGTTAAAACCGTTATTGATATCTGATGTGGTGAATGAAGCCTCGGCATTGGCAGTAAGATTGAACACATATCCGGCCCCCCCCCGTACATAAAGATCAACATCCCTGAAACCTGCAAATTTGTAAACAACCGAAACAGGAATTTCAAGTCTGCTCTGGCTTTCCCTGTATAAAACCGTTCCGAAATTCATCATGTTTTCGGTATACCTGAAAGAAGAGGCCGAATAACTGATCCCGGCAGCAAGGGCCATCTTACCGGTTACAGGTATCGCACCTTCGACACCGGCATAAACGTTAAATGGTTCCCTGGAGTAACTTATCCCGGGAGGCAGGGAGGAGAGCGATTTTTCGCTGTGGCCGGTGAGGTAAGTATAGTTTAGGCCTGTCTGAGCCGAAAGATAGAGCCGGGGAAGAACCTTATACTTGGTTCTGAGATAAACAAATCCCGAATAATCGGCTGCGGTAACTTCGTACTCCGGGTTCCTCGACAAAAACCTGAGCATAACAGCATCAGCGTCAGCATTCTTATCATCAAGAAGAAGAGACTGAATCAGCAGTTTATAAGCCATCAGTCCATCTTCCTTGGTAAACCCCCCTGAATTGAGGCAGGGCGTAAGCAAGTCGGGAACAAGCTCAACCCTTCCCCTGTCAAACTGGGCCTGTGCCTCCTGCAACTTCAGTGCGCACTCCTGTGAATTTGCCGTTTCTGTGAGAAGGAGAAACACCATAAATAGAATGCCCGCCCTTGCCGGCCACTGTATCAGTCTATCCAACATAGTCTCTGTCACATAATTATTTTCGTTGTATCCCAATATTGAAATCTTTCTCATCACATGTCTTCTCCCAGGCAATGTCGCGGCCAACATATACTGCCCACTCGTCCTCTGTCAGGTTCCTGGTCACAAGAAAGCAGATATTTCTGGCAAGAATATCGGCATGGGCAGGTCGTGAGATGAGCGATCCATACCTGTCAGATGCTCCTGCCTGTGTGGTCGATACGAGAGCATCACCATTCAGACTGAACTGAATAGTCATTACATACTCCTCATTGTCGCTGAATGATATGGGTGGTTCTGTAAAATCATCCCTGTTCCATATCTTGATTGTCTTGTCCCAGCTCGAAGTTGCAATCTGGTTATAAACAGCATTAAAGCTAATAGCCGATACCCTTGCATTGTGCCCCTTGATTTCAGCAACCTTTTCGCGCTTTTCAACATCCCACAATTCGATAAAGCCGGTCCGGTCGCCAAGCGCAAGGATATTTGTTGCAGGCTCAAACCTGATGGTGTTGATAACCCTCTCACTTGTGCTTATCGTGAACACATTCCCCTTCCCATCGGGATTCCAGACAAGTACACTGCCATCGTCACTCAATCCGGCAAGGAAGTTGTTGCTGCTTGAAATATCGATCGATGTGATTCGTACCGATGTGCCATTAATATCCCTGCTTGTTTTAGCGGCAAGGTCCCATTTAAGAACCTTACCGTCAAGAGCTCCTGAGTACAGATAGTTCCCATCGTAGGAAAACACCAGCGATTTAATTTTATCGGAATGGCCTTTGAGGTCGAATCCCAGTTTGCCGGAACCAAGGGGAATCATTCTGATATTTGCATTATCGTCGCCGAAGGCAAGCCACGAGGCATCGGGACTGACAGCCAGAACCTCAACCGAAGTTGAGGCTGAGTATATTACCTCGAAGTTTTCGGTCTTGCCGTCAAGAATCCATCTTAGAATCTTTCCATCCTGTCCTGAGGTATAAAACTCATTCCTGCCGGGAACAAAAGCGATGCTTCGTATCTCACCTTCATGCCCCCTGAATACCCGGTAGTTTTCACCTCCGTAGCTTTTGGCAACATTGTAGAGCCCTGAATAGATGTCAGCGTCATTTGGTGTACCCTTGTATTTCCTGTTGAAAAGGTAGGCCTGATATGCAAGCAGAGTCTGAAGGTCCTGCTGACCCTCAAGCCGCAGCGACTTAACCGACATCTGTTTCCCGACAGCAAGCATCCTGAGGCTGAAGGCCTTCTCCCTTTCCGCAAGGGCCTCCTTCTCATTCATTTCAGCCAGCCTCCTCTGGGCAATTGCCTCTTCCTCGTTTTCCATTGCCCTGAGCTGTTCCTGCCTCGCAAGTTCGGCATTGCTCTCAGCCCGGCCACGCTGCCTTTCTGCATTATCGCGCTCCCTCATTGCCTCCTCCTCCTTCTCACGGGCAATTCTGGCTTCAGCATCGGCACGTTGTTTCTCCTCATTTGCCATCACAAGGTTAGCCTGGGCTTCAGCCTCCTTTTCAATTGCCAGCCTGGTCTGATCATTGGCCCTGATTGTTTCCTTGTCGGCTGCAACCTTCTGCATAAAGGCATATAGCATGAATCCAATGGATATAATAGATGCTGTTCCAAGAATTACGGCAGTAATTCTGCTTCGCCGCAGCTGCCTCTTCTGCATTCTTATCTTGCTCTCCTCATCGGCCAGAAACTCCTGCTCGCTTGTTGCAAGGTAAACCATCGCCCTTTCGAAAGCCGGATTGTACCTCTCGGCCCATTTAACTGTAGGCTGGTTCTTCTCCCTCCAGTTCACGGCTAGCTGAAGGTCGGGGGGCCTCCATAAACCAGCCTTCCCTTTCTGATACAATGCCGATGCTTCAGAAAGCCTCAGGTACATCTGAACCGAGGCTGCTTCTTCGTCAACCCATTGCCGCAACCTGTCCCAAAGCCTCATAAGGCTCTCATGAGAAATATCTATTACCGAACCTGATGTCAGCGATAAATCAATTCTGGGTGTAATAAATGACCTTGAGGGAATCCTGAACTTCTCGGCTACAGCAAACAACTCTGCCTCACTGCATCTGGCAATCGAACAAATGGTCCTTAAATCGGTAGGCCTTCTTACTCCCTTGTTGTCGCTTCCCTTCTCGGTAACTGTCCTGAACATTACCTCGCAAATAGCCTTGCCGGCCTGGTCGAGTTCATCATACGCCTCATCGGCATGCCTCGACATTGCGTCTGACATTCTGCCTACCGAATCGTAGTCATTAAGTGCTATTGGACGACCTGTTTGTGAAACCTGGCTCCAGTATGACCACATTCTCATCAATACGTGCTGAAGTACAGGCAACTGATCGGTACGTTCACCAACCTCATCAAGCAGCGTCTCAACCAGATTCTCTTCAATCGTGGCCCCCATAAACTTCACCGGACCGGTGATTACCTCCCTGTAATCATCGCGGGTCATATGGGGGATAAGATAATTGCTGTGGTTAATAAGTTGCGTAAGTCCCTGATAATGTGCACACTCTCCGATAAAATCCGATCTCATCGTAAGAATGAAGTAGATGTTATTATCCTTTCTGGTGGTATTCTCCACAATCAGATCAAGAAAACGGGAGGTGTCACCACTTTTCCGGCCGGCACCGGCCAGCTTCCCGTATCTGAACAATTCTTCAAACTGGTCAACTATGACAAGCAGCCTGCTTTTACCTTTATCATTTGAAATGCCAATGATCTTATCAAGTCCTTCACCATCGTTCCTTAATACTCCGTCAATTTCACTTAAACCGGGCCCTGCTCCTCCCTTGTTTTCAATAATGTCGGCGACAGCCTGAGCCATATTTCCAAAAGGATCGGTGCCAGGCCTGAAGGTTACAACTTTCCAAATCGTGCCTTCCTGCTTCTTTTCCAGAGATGGCACCACACCGCAGAATATCAGTGATGATTTTCCGCTGCCTGAGGCCCCGATAACTGTAACGAATTTATTCTCAAGGAGCCTCCTTATCACATCACTGCTCTGTCCCTCCCTGCCGAAAAACAGGTCACTCTCTTCAGGAGAGAAGGGACGTAATCCCGGAAACGGATTTAGTACCGCTGATTTCTTTTCTGATGTCATATTCTGTTTCTCTGACTCATATTCTGATTCCAATTACCAGGATATCATCAACCTGGCTGTTATTACCCATCCAATCACTCAGACGGGCATAGAGTTCATCACGTTGCCTTGCCATGGGTAATTTGTGTATCTCAAGAAGCAACTCCTGGAATCTGCTTATCAGGAACTTCTTCCCATCCCCGCCTCCAAACTGATCGGCATAGCCGTCAGAAAAAATGTAAAGAATGTCTCCGGGCGATGTTTCAATTTCATTATTGGTAAACTTCTGCGGCAGGCTGCCTTCGAACGCCCCTATGGGCAACCTGTCACCCTTTACCTTTATCAATTCGTTATTGCGAACAATTATCACGGGATTGTTAGCTCCTGCAAAGTAAAATTTCCCGCTCTCTGGCGGAAAAACACAAAGGGCAATGTCCATGCCATCCCTTATTGACGCCGATTCCGATCCGTCACTGAGAGTGTGTATCACCCCCTTGTTAAGCTCATCAAGAACGTCACCTGCCTTCAGGGCACCAGCAACATTCACCGAGTGGTTTAACTGGTTGTACCCGACAATCGACATAAATGCACCCGGCACACCATGGCCGGTGCA
>VGGM01000028.1 GCA_016868515.1 Bacteroidota bacterium
GAGACGGTTCGACCGTAACCGCGATGGCGCAGCTCTGCAGTATAAAATTGGTGACAATGTTGACTGGGAATACCTTGGGACAATAGGCGACGGAATAGAGTGGTTCAATTCAACCCTGATAAAGGGACGCCCCGGAGGTGACCAGATAGGCTGGACAACCGTAAGCACTCCCGACCCCGGCTGGGTTGAGGTACGCAGACGTCTTGACGAACTAAACGGCATGAGGGATGTAAAGTTCCGTCTGGCATATGGATCGGATGGTACCTCACAGGATAATGAAGGTATTGCATTCGATGATGTAAGGATAGGTACCCGAACCCGTAATGTTCTGCTCGAACACTTCACGAACAACTCATCAACTGCCGTGATAAGCGCAAACACAGCGGTAAATAATCTTGTCAGCGGATTTGGCAGGGATGTGGTAAACATCAATTACCACACCGGTTTTCCTGGACCCGACCTGCTTTACAATGACATACCGGCCGACATGAGCGCAAGGGTACTCTATTACGGCCTGACAAAGGTACCTTATTCGCTTGCTGACGGAGGTTTCAGCAGTGCCTTGTTTGCCGGGGTTTATGATTATGTGGCAGCGGTGATCGATAGCAATGACATTAACAAGCGAAGCCTTATCACCCCTGAGTTCCGGATCGAACTTACACCTGTTATAACCGGCGGTCTCCTGGTTGTCGACACCAGAGTTACGGCAACAACCGACCTCACCGAGGAGAATCTCACCCTCTATATTGCAGTTACAGCAAAGCAGATTACAACCATAATATCAGCCAACGGTGAGACTGTTTTCAGAAATACCCTCAGAAAGATGCTCCCCGATGCCGGGGGTATCAACCTGCCGAAAGCCTGGAGCAGGAACGAGGTTTATGATGCTCCCGATCTGGCATGGAATATAACGAATATTTACGATTCTGATGATATTGAAATAATTGCATTTATTCAGAACAATGTTACCCGGAAGATATATCAGGCCTCGGTATCGGCAATTCAGGATGTCTCAGTGGGAGTGGATGACATATACGGCAGCAGTGCAGGGTTTACTCTGTATCCGAATCCTTCACAGGGAAGGATTGTAATAGATTTCGCGGAACCACTAGTTTCAACTGCAGTAATTGAAGTGATCGATCAGTCCGGATCAGTACTCCTGCAATACAATGCTGAGGCAGGCCGGTCATTTATCGGAATTGATGACCTGGGGCTTAAGCAGGGTCTTTATATAGTCAGAATGAGAGCCGGAAATATAGTAAAGGGTACCCGGAAGCTGGTTGTGACCGGTCGCTGACGACACACTAAGCGTAACAAAAATAGTATTACCTTTGCCCTCCTGTTCAGGCAACCAGATGGATGCCTGCCACAGGAGGGTTGTATTATTAATACATAGCTTAGATGGCAGATAATAAGATACTTCTGATGATCCTTGATGGATGGGGGATAGGTGACGGTTCGAAGGCCGACGTAATAAGCAATGTGCCAACACCCAATATGAGCAGCCTTGCGGCGAACTATCCGGCATCAACACTAAGGGCATCGGGAGAGGATGTCGGACTGCCAGAAGGGCAGATGGGCAACTCAGAAGTAGGACACCTTAATATTGGAGCCGGAAGGGTTGTATACCAGGATCTTGTAAAAATCAACAAGGCATGCCGCTCGGGAGAGATAATGAGGAATGAGGTGCTTACGAAGGCATTCAGGTACGCGGCCACCAACAATAAGCAGGTTCATTTCATGGGTCTTCTCAGCGACGGGGGTGTTCATTCTTCGAATGAGCATCTCTATTCTCTCTGCGAAATGACCAGGGAGTACGGACTGAAGAAGGTTTTTATACATGCCTTCGGCGATGGTCGTGATACTGATCCCAGGAGCGGGATAGGCTTTGTAAAGGAGCTTCTTGACCGCATTTCCAATACGCATGTCCGACTGGCATCATTCGCCGGAAGGTATTATGCAATGGATCGCGACAAGCGATGGGAAAGGGTAAGGGAGGCCTATGATATGATAGTGCATGGTACAGGAAAAAGAACCAGGGATATAGTTACAGCCATCAGTGAGTCATACAGCGGAGGTGTTACCGATGAGTTCATAAAGCCTATTGTTATTACCGACCTTAATAACCAGCCTGCAGGGCTTCTTAGAGAAGGAGATGTTGTTGTATTCATTAACTTCCGCAATGACAGGGTAAAGGAGCTTACCATTGCTCTTACACAGAAGGATATGCCTGAATATGGCATGAAAACAATACCTCTCCATTATTGTACAATGACACCTTACGATGCTACTTTCACGGGGCTGCATGTGATCTTTCCAAAGGAGAATGTCGACAATACCCTGGGTGAAATTCTTGCCAGGGCAGGAAAGAGGCAGCTCAGGATTGCTGAAACGGAGAAGTACGCACACGTTACCTTTTTCTTTTCAGGAGGGAGGGAGGAGGTTTTTGAGAATGAGGATAGAATACTTGTACCCTCCCCCAAGGTGGCGACCTACGACCTTAAGCCGGAAATGAGTGCTTACAAGGTAAAGGACTCGGTTGTTGATGCCATATCGTCAAATATGTATGATTTTATCTGCCTAAATTTCGCTAACGGTGATATGGTGGGTCATACGGGCGTTTACACGGCAATTATGAAGGCAGTAGCTGCGGTTGATGAGTGTGTGGGTGAAGTTGTGAAAACTGCCCGTAAACAGGGTTACGAAATAGTTATTATGGCCGACCATGGCAATGCCGATTTTGCCCTTAACAGTGATGGCTCACCCAATACTGCCCATTCACTGAATCCGGTGCCATTCATAGTGGTGTCTGACAGGGTTGCCGGCGTGAGCGAAGGTATACTTGCCGATGTGGCCCCTACCATTCTTGAGATGATGAACCTGAAGGCACCAGCCGAAATGACGGGCAGGCCGCTTGTAAAACTCAAAACCTGATGGTGAGGATAGGCGACACAATTGTAAGCCTTGATATTATCGGTGAACGGTTCAGATGTGACCTGTCGGTTTGCAGGGGAAATTGCTGCAGGTATGGCGATGCCGGCGCTCCATTAACACCGGGCGAATCTAAGATACTGGTAAGTCTCTTTCCCATACTGAAATCATACCTCAGGCCTGAGGGTATAGATACTATTGAGCAACAGGGTACCAGTACAACTGATTTTCAGGGCGAACTGGTAACACCACTGATCAATGGAGAGGAATGTGCCTACACAATAGTAAAGGATGGTATCTATATGTGTGGAATCGAAAAAGCCTGGCACGATGGCGCAATCGGGTTTCTGAAACCACTTTCATGTCATCTCTTCCCGGTGAGGATCAAACAGTTTGACGATTTTACCGCCGTTAATTATGAGAAGTGGTCAATATGCCAGGGAGGGAGGGAATCGGGCAGGCTCAATGATCTGAGAGTTTACAGGTTCCTGAAGCAACCTCTCATAAGGGCTTTCGGCGGGGATTGGTACAATGAGCTTGAAACAGTTCGCAGGGAGCTTCCTGCTTCAGGTATCAGTGACATCTGACAACCCGGGGTTTTCATATTCCACGTTCCGGTTTTTTTTGGTTTTTAGTGCATGCTTTTATATCTTTAGCAGGATTGAACCACTAACATCATTTAATAATGGAAAAGTTTAAAAAGTATATTGATGATAACCGCGAGAGGTTTCTGTCGGAGTTATTTGATTTCATACGGATTCCTTCAGTAAGCGCCAAGGCTGAAAACAAGGAAGATATGGTCAGATGTGCCGAGTTTGTGAAGAAATCGCTGCTCGATGCCGGTGCTGACAGGGCAGAGGTTTATAAAACCGACGGACATCCTATTGTATTTGGTGAGAAGAAGGTTAAGGAGGGTTTGCCAACTGTACTTATCTACGGGCATTATGATGTTCAGCCTGCCGAGCCTCTGGAGCTTTGGAAATCACCGCCTTTTGAGCCTGAGATCAGGGATGGGAAGATATATGCAAGAGGTGCCGATGATGACAAGGGTCAGCTCTTCATGCATGTTAAGGCTTTTGAGATGATGAACAGCATGTCGGAATTACCCTGCAATATAAAATTCATGATTGAGGGAGAAGAAGAAGTCGGTTCATCGAACCTTGAGGGTTTCTGCTCAAGGAACAAGGAGATGCTGTCAGCCGATGTGATACTTATATCTGATACCACCATGATAGCCCAGGATACTCCCAGTGTGACATCGGGTCTGAGGGGGCTTTCATACATGCAGGTTGAGGTTACAGGGCCGAACAGGGACCTGCATTCAGGGCTATACGGAGGTGCGGTGGTCAACCCGTGCAATATTCTCTGCGATATGATATCATCACTTAAGGATGAAAACGGCCGGATCACCATTCCGGGGTTCTACGACGATGTGATTGAGATCAGCACTGAAGAACGGGCAAAGATGGCCGGAAGGCCGTATAATCACGAAGAATTCATGAAATCGGTCGATGTTGATGCCCTTGGCGGAGAGGCCGGGTTCTCAACACATGAAAGGATAGGTATCAGACCATCGCTCGATGTCAATGGCATATGGGGCGGATATACCGGTGAAGGAGCGAAGACCATACTGCCCTCGAAGGCCTATGCAAAGATATCAATGAGGCTGGTTCCGAATCAGAATGCTGAGAAGATTGCTGATCTCTTTATCAGGCACTTTACCTCTGCTGCACCTGCCGGAGTAAGGGTTAAGGCTGAGTATCTGCACGGTGGTCAGGCTTATGTAAGTCCTTTGACTACTGCTGAGTACGAAGCTGCATCGAGGGCCCTTGAAACTACCTTTGGCAAGAAGCCGATCCCGGTGCGGAGCGGGGGGAGTATACCTATCGTAGCCGTATTTGAGAAGGTGCTGGGTATCAAGTCGATATTGCTGGGTTTCGGCCTTGATTCCGATGCCATTCACTCACCTAATGAGAGCTACCCGCTTTTCAACTTTTTCAGGGGAATTGAGACAATACCGCTCTACTACAGGCACTATGCAGAATTGAAGAGGGGTTAGCTATCAATAGCTTTGCAGCCCGGTTATTGCTCTGACTTAAGGGAAACCAGTTCAAGGCGGGTTGCCGACACTTTAGTGACACGTATTAAGCTGTTGCCGATCCTGATTACATCGTTGGGCTTCGGAATACTTCCGTAATGATAGAATACAAGACCGGCCAGGGTTTCGTAGTCATCGCGTTCGGGGAGGTTCAGGTTATATGTTTCGTTCAGGTAGTCAATATTGAGCCTTCCTGAAAAGAGGTATTCCCCGGGACCGGTCTGTTTTTCGGTAAAGTCGTATGAGTCGTGTTCGTCTTCTATGTCACCCACAATCTCCTCGAGCACGTCCTCGATGGTTACCATACCCGAGGTTCCCCCGAATTCATCGACAACCAGGGCGACATTCCTCTTGCCTTCGACGAATATCTTCAGAAGCTTGTTTGCGGCCATAGTTTCAGGTACGATAGCCAGTTTCCTGAGGCACGACCTGATGTCGGACGGATTCTTGTAGAGGTCCTTAAGCTCGAAATATCCTATTATATTGTCAATGGTGTTTTCGAATATGGGAATTTTTGAGTAGCCGGTATCAATAAATTTTTGTCTAAGTTCCGGGACAGGCGAGTTGATGTCGGCTGCCACAATTTCGGTTCGTGGTACCATGCATTCCCTGAGTTTTACATTTGGGAACTCAAGGGCTTTCCGGAATATCTGAATGTCGCGGCTTTCGGAAGTCTCTTCATCACTGGTTTCCTTTTCCCCCATGCTGGCAAAATGATGCAGTTCTTCACGGCTAAAAACCACATTCTCATTTTCATGTTTTTGTTTTCCCTTTCCGGTTGTGAGCATGATGAAAAGTCTGGAAATCCATAGAGTAATTCTGGCCACCGGGTAAAAGATGTAGTAAAAGAAGAGTGCAGGAACGCTGAGGTTCTTCAGGAGTTTATTTGGTGCCAGTATGAAAATATTCTTTGGAAGGAATTCAGCAATGAAGAGTACCAGTGTTGTGGAAAGAAGGGCAATAATTACAAGTATTGCTGCATCTGACCGTATCAGAGGTTCCAGTAACGGTGACATCAGGCGGAAAAATACCAGCCCGATGATGACGAGAGAAACATTGTTACCCACCAGCATTGTCGATATAAACTGCCCCGGGTTTTTAACGAACATCGAGGTAACGAGGCCGGTGAACGATCCGTGTTTTTTGTCGAGTTCTATTCTAAGCCTGTTCGCGGAGATGAAAGCAATCTCCATTCCGGAAAAAAATGCCGAGAAGAGTACTGCTGTAATAATTAATATTAAGTCCCCCATAATCCTGCAACTCAATGACCCTGTAAAACCACCACGACAAAACGACCCATTTACAAATCTATGATTTCTTCCTCTGGTTCCATCTGAAGAGATACATTGCAGCTGATACCACTGCAATTATTGAAAACACAACTGAATCGCGGGTCTCACCCCTGGTTACAGAGATATAGACTGCAACTGCGGCCATTATGAATACCACGATCCATGCGAATTCAATTATTATCCTGAATTTACTGTTCATCGTTAAGATAGATTATTGCATTGCCATTCCTTATTTCCCACCGGGAGAAGCGGGTATCCGATTCAAAGCCAGTTCCTGAGATAATCCTCTCCTCACCGGTGATTCGCACGAACCTCTCTGTGTAAACCATTTCTTTTTCCTCTTCCCAGTAGAGAAGCTCGGTTTCAAGCAATTCGTTGTTTTCGTTGCGGGCTTTTACATCATATCTTAATTCCCACATCTTGTTGTTTTCGTGATATCGTGCATATCGTGCACTCAGTGAGGCTACCTGTGTGGTTTTCCCGTCATAGAAGACAACCTCTATACCGTAAGGAAATTCATTGTAGGGATCAGCTTTTCTGTTGTACCTGTTCATAAGAGGTGACTTCATTACAAGCTGGATTCGTCCGGAGTCGGAATGAATGGTTTCAAAGTTTCTGACAGTCAGTGCCGGGAGGTCATATGCATCGAAACCGGTGACTGTGTCAATCGAATTGTCACATGATAAAATGAATGCAGTCCCGGCCAGCAGGACTGCAATACTCTTTACGATCTGTCTTATTTTACCTGTGCATTTCACTCTTATTTCCTGAACCGGACAGTTGTTCTCTCGTTTATCCAGCCCTTAACGGTGTAAGGTACTCCCTCTTCATAAATTCCGATAAAGAATGCATCGTCTTTCTTGGGAAAGTTGGCCTGGCATGATTCAATGCTTTCATTAGCCTTATCGGCAAGCTGAGGATCAAGTGTTTTTGCTTTAACAAAGTAATCAACAGCAATCCAGTAAACGGTTCGGCTCTCAAAGTCATCGTCGCTGATCTTTGTTGAAGCATATGCTGAACCGATTATGAGGTGAGCAGTACCGTTGTTGGGGTTATACTGAATAGCCTGTTTCGCATAGTCTCTTGCTTTAATATTGTCACTGTTTGAAAGTTCAATTGTGGCAAGAGCTGTAAGGTACTGGGACTTGTTCATCGGGTCGGCCTCAAGCTCAACAGCTTCGAGGTAGTACTTCTCGCCCTCGGCTATGTTCTTTCTGGCCACGCTCATGGTTGCAAGGTTATAAGCAGCCACAGCTGATTTCTCCAGCTGGTAAAGGTTTTTGACGCTTTCCATGTAGAGGTCGGAGTCGGTACAGCCTGCGTTTACAAGGAGGCTGATTACTTTTTTCAGCAGCATGACATCTTCGGGTTTCTCCCTTACCTGGGGGGTAAAGAGGGGAATAAGATTCTGGCAGGTAGCCAGTCCGCTCTGGCGGAAAAGGTATTCTGCCATGTCCTTCGACCCCTGAAGCCCGTTCATTGAAGGATTTGCAGCCGATAGCCTGTCGAAGATGTCAATTATGGTTGCATAGTCATTCACCACATCCTCCTGCTTTATTCTTTTTGTGGCATACAGGTTAACGGAGTTGTTCATCTGGGCAACGAGTACCTGGTTGTCAACCATGGCAGGATTATCCTTTATGTAGCTCCCCAGTATTTTGTATGATTCAAGCATAAGTTCGGGAAACTGCTGGCTGTATTGCTGCATGAAGAATGCCTTTCTGAAGTCCCATGTATGTTTTTCACCGAAGTATTCACTTCGCTTGTCGAGTATCATAAAAAGGGTATCGAGGTATGCTTTGTCTTTGGTTTTATCATAGAAAGTCTGAAACATTACCTGTCCCCTTCTGTAAATATTATCAGAAGAGGCAGGACAGTAGTTATAGTTCTGTCTCCAGAAGGTGACTGCCATGTCGAAATTCTTCTGGTCGTAATACCCGGCGTAGAGGGACTGGTTCTTAAGACACTCCATGCTGTCGGCCGGGGTAGGACCAAACTTCCAGGTGGGTTTGACATCCTGTGCGCTGGCCGAACTGATAACCAGGGCAGCCAGAAAAGCTACTGTCAGGATTCCGTGTAATGTTGCTTTCATTCTCTATTTATTTATTGTTCATTATTCATATTTTGCTTTAAGGAACCAGTAGTCGTACAGGTTAAGGCTCAATCCTATCGTAAAACAGTTTTCCCGGTGCAACCCGTTGCTCAAAGATCCTCCCCGCGTAGTCCAGTCGACATACATGTTGAGTTTCGACCAGGAGCGGGCCATTGGAATACCTGCTCCAAAAGTAATGCCAAACTCTTTAAGTTGCTCACCATTGAGAACCAGGTAGTTTTCAGTGACATGACCGCCAAGCCTGTAATCTACCCTGTTGAGGAAGTTATAAATTGAAAACCTGTCGGGGGTGTATTCGATTCCGGCCCTGAGAGAACTTGTTGATGCGAGTGTTCCGTTTGAGCCATAAACTGAGGCATTATCCCAGTCTGTTTTACTAAATTCAGCAGCGGCGGTGAATTTATCTTTCACAACGTATGAGAGACCGGCCCCGAAAGAGAAGGGGAGTCTGACACTGCCTCCGGCCACTGATTCCTGGGTAACAGTATCGGGTGAATATGGCGGAAGAGAATAATTTGTGAATCGGAGGAAGATATTCCGGTAATCTGACTTGAGACTAGTTGCGAATTCGTATGTGAGAGCAGGTGTAATGTATTGTTTTTCATTGAGCCTGATTTTATACTGAACACCTGTGCCGATGCTCATGCCGTGCATCTTCAGGCTCTCTTCGAACCGGCTGTTGAAGAGGGTGGCATCTGATTCAAAGTAGTGCTCGTTGATTCTGTTCACCGATCCGAAAATCAGATTAAGGTTAAGGCCAACCGATAGTCCGGTGATCAATTCGGCCCCGGTTCCCACAAAGGCTTTGGTGAAACCGCCGGCACCCTTATGTGATATGATTATTGAGCCGGCAACGGGGTCGTAGTCAGGATCATTCTCGTCAATGTTTCTTGAAATGTAATAGTATCCGTTGCTGTAAGGAGTCAGGCCGGCCGAAAAGCCAATCCCTTTCGTTATGGGGAGTGAAATTACCATATGGTCGAAATTCATATCCTCACTGAAATGGCTGTTGCTCTCATTCTTAAGAAAAGCCATACCATAATCGGCCCCAAAG
>VGGM01000029.1 GCA_016868515.1 Bacteroidota bacterium
GAAGATGGCTGGCGACTATTTCAAGCAATTCAAGCTGATATTCTCGCGCGAGACCCGCGGTTACGAGTCCCTGGGCGGGTTCCTTACAATAGGAAGCATCTTTCCTGCCGCATGGGACTGGCATGCATTCTGGGACCTCACAGCGTTCCTGTCAATAATTCTGGCCATTATGAACATACTGCCGATACCGGCCCTCGACGGCGGGCACGTAATGTTCCTGCTGTATGAGGTTGTAACCGGGCGCAAGCCAAGTGACAGGTTTATGGAGTACGCCCAGATAACCGGAATGATTATCATCTTTGCCCTTCTTATCTATGCCAACGGCAATGATATTGTCAGGTTCATAATAAGGAGATAAAAAAAGAAAACTGCCGGGTTGTGATTGATTAAACTATTTGTAACTTTGCACAGCATTAAAAGATTAACATTATGACACCACTGCTTGTTTACGGGGGCATGTTCGGCCCAACAGAAATTATTCTGATCATTCTGGTGGTTATTCTGCTTTTCGGTGGCAGGAAGATACCTGAGCTTATGAAGGGAATAGGCCAGGGGATGAAAGAGTTCAGGAAAGCCTCAAGGGCCGAAGATACTACAGACGACAAAAAAGAGTAGTACAGGAAACAACCCTGCCTGAGGCACTGCCCAGGCTGCCAATTATATAACCCGCTAATATTCAGCGGGTTTTTATTTATACATTGGCATAATTATTGAGCGGGTGAGACAGAAATTAAGTATATGGAAATGAAGAGGATTGCAGCATTTTGTTTTGCAGCACTGGTTGTCGTTTTTTCAGGGTGCCGCGGAAAAGGAGACAGTACGGCTTCACGAGTGATGGCAAATGTAACAGGATCATCGGGGGAGATTGTGATAGTGGCCGAGAAGTACATTCATGACGGCCCTGATGGTGAGCGTCTGATGAAGTTGTTCCAGGAGGCGGCTCCTGCACTACCCCAGTACGAACCTATGTTCAATATCCTTACTGTGACTCCTGCCAGTTACGGCAAGCTCTATCAGAATCACCGCAACGTACTCATTCTCTCCGTCGATCCGGCGCTGCAGGAGTCAAAAGTGGTGTTTCAGACCGATGTATATGCCCGTTCACAGCTGGTACTGAAGGCAACTGGACCTGACGGAGCTTCGGTGGTTGATGAGATTGAAAGAATGAAAGTACCGATTACCGAGAAACTCCTCTCTGCCGAAAGGGAGCGCTGGATGTCATATTACAAGCGTACCCAGTCGAGCCACACCTTCAACAGGCTTCGCGATCAGCATGGTATTTCCATGCCGGTTCCGGCCGGTTACACCATAGATGTTACGAAACCCGGGCTGGCATGGGTTGCGCTGGAAACACCAACCACCACCCAGTCGGTGATACTCCATTATTTCAAGGCTTCAGGCAGCTCGGTCTTCACACGCGACAGCATGATTATGATACGGAACAGGCTTACCCGGGACGAGGTAAAGGGAGAGGCCCCGGGAACATACATGGGGATTGAGGAGTTATATCCGGTACAGTACAGGGTTTTCAGTCACAATGGTCGTAACTATGCCGAGATAAGAGGGTTGTGGACACTCGTTAATGGCTTTATGGGCGGGCCGTTCATTTCACTTATGACCTATGACGAGAAGAACCGGAGAGCGGTATTTCTGGACGGGTTTGTTTATGCCCCGAATGACAACAAACGTGATCTGATGAGGCAGGTGGAGGCCCTTCTGTATCTTGCCGACTTCCACTCGCCGGAAGAGGTTACAGTAGTCGGGACTAAGCCTGCCGAAAAGAAATAGTCTCTTAACTATTCAACAGGTTCGTATTTCTGGTTCCGCCGCCGGGGAGTAAATCCTGCATCGCGTATTATCTGCTTTATTTTTGTGGCATCGACCCTGAATACCGCACCGGCTGAGCTTACTACATTCTCCTCAATCATTATGGAACCCAGGTCATTGGCCCCTGCATGGAGGCTGAGCATGGCAGCCGGTTCACCGACGGTAAGAAGCGATGCCTGAATATTTGGTATATTGTTGAGCATAAGGCGGCTGACTGCAATAAGCCGCAGGTAATCGCTGGTGGTAATGATATTTCTTATACCCATTTTTTCGGCCAGTACGGTTCCTTTATCCATGAATGGCCACGGAACGAATGTAATGAATCCGTAGTGGCCATCAGGACGTTCTTCCTGCAGTCTGCGCAGTAGAACCAGGTGTTCAATCCGTTCCTCTTCAGTCTCCATATGACCGAACATCATGGTTGCTGAGGTTGGCAGATTCATTTTATGAGCTTCACGCATCACACCAAGCCACTCTGCTGTTGTGGCCTTGGCAGGCGATACGGCTTTTCTGACCCTGTCGACCAGTATTTCAGCGCCTGCACCGGGCAATGAATCGAGGCCTGAGGCGGCCAGCGCTTCCAGTATGGTGCGGAAGTCACTCTTCTCCTTCCTTGCCAGCCATACAATCTCGGGGGGTCCGAGTGCATGCAGTTTAAGGTTGGGGAATTCGCCTTTGAGGTTCCTGAAGAGAGAGGTATAGAAATCAAGTCCCAGCAGCGGATGCATTCCTCCCTGAAGAAGCAGCTGATCGCCTCCCATTTCGAAGAGCCCGGCTATTTTCTTCCTGTACTCTTCAATGGTGGTGACATAAGCATCGGCATCGCTGCTGCGGCGGCAGAAATTACAAAATGTGCATTGTGAGAAACAAATATTGGTGATATTGACATTCCTGTCGATCATCCATCCGGCGTGGTTGCCCGGCTGATGAAGCTGTCTGACTGCTGAAGCTGCCATCATGAGTTCGGGCAGTGGTGTGTTCCGCCATAGCCACAATCCCTCACCTGCTGTCAGGGGTTCAAGCTGAAGTGCTTTTCTGAAGATTGCATCTGGGTTCATGGGGCACATTCTTCGTGAGTATATGTAGCTGATATGAAGTCGCAAAGGTAGCAGAACGAAGTTAAAAAGAACCGATAAATTGTATTAACTTTACCCCTCCATTTTATGGGTAAAGCTGCACCGGCGTCAGAAATAATGCCGGCCGGCCGGCAAAGAAGCAGATGAATTATGGAAAAGAGGGATATACTGGTTGGGATTACCAACGGAGACATAAACGGGATAGGATACGAGGTGATAATAAAGAGCCTTCTTGACGGCAGGGTGGCCGAGATGTGTACACCTGTCGTTTACGGGTCACCAAAGGTGGCAGCCTATCACCGCAAGGCGCTTAACATTGAGAATTTCAGTTTCAATAATATCAGGAACCCCGGCGAAGCTCATCCCAGGAAGGCCAACATGATCAACTGCCTCGACGATGAAGTGCGGGTTGAACTGGGAAAACCCACTCAGCATGCCGGTGAAGCCGCCTTACGTTCGCTGGAGGCAGCGGTAAAGGACCTCAGGGATGGAAAGATAGATGTGCTGGTCACAGCGCCTGTTGACAAAAGCACCATTCAGTCAGACTCCTTCAGGTTTCCGGGTCATACCGAATACCTCAAATCGGAGTTTGGTGCCGATGATGTTCTTATGCTTATGATTTCGGAAAACATGAAGATAGGCACTGTTACCGGGCATATCCCGATTGCCGGTGTGCCTTCTGCCATTACTGCCGGAAAAATTGTGACGAAGCTGAGGATACTGAACAACTCTTTGAAGGCTGACTTTACCATCAGGAAACCCCGTATAGCACTGCTGGGTCTTAATCCGCACGCCGGCGACAACGGTCTTCTTGGCAATGAGGAAAAGGAGACGATTATTCCGGCTGCAGAGATGGCCTCTAAAGAGGGTATCCTGGTTTTTGGACCTTTCGCGGCCGACGGTTTCTTTGGTACGGGCGAGTTCAGGAAGTATGATGCCATACTGGCAATGTATCATGACCAGGGACTTATTCCTTTCAAGGCTCTGGCCTTCGATTCGGGAGTTAACTACACTGCAGGTTTGCCGGTGGTAAGAACATCGCCGGCTCATGGAACGGCATTTCAGATAGCAGGGCTGGGACAGGCATCGGAATCGTCGTTCAGGCATGCTATTTACAGGGCATGCGACATATTCAGGCACCGGCAGATGAATCGCGATTTAGCTGCCAATCCCCTTGAACGGCAGCATATCGACACCCGTCATGAGAGGCCCGACGAACTGCCACCCGATATCGCTAACCACGAAAATATTATATGATTGAGTACATCAAGGGCAAGATAACCGAGCTGAATCCTGCATACCTCATTATTGAGTCAGCCGGGATCGGTTATTTTGTGAGCATTTCGCTTAATACCTACACCCAGGTGGGATCTGCCGGCAACGAAATAACCCTTCCCGTCCATGAAGTGATAAGGGAGGATGCACGACAGTTATTCGGTTTTGCAGGCCGTGCAGAGCGCGAGCTTTTCCGGCTGCTGATTTCGGTAAATGGTGTAGGCCCTAATACTGCCAGGATGATGCTGTCATCGCTACATCCTGCGGAAATAGAGAAGGCAATTTCCGATTCAAACGTTCATCTGCTGAAAAGCATTAAAGGTATTGGCCAGAAGACGGCTGAAAGAATAATAGTCGATTTGCGCGACAAGGTGATAAAAGTGTCGGCGGCATCCGAAATTCCCATACTGAGAGACAATACAATGGGTGAAGAGGCGTTATCTGCATTGATGATGCTTGGATTTGTGAGGAGTGCCTCGGCGAAGGTTGTCGATAAGCTAATGGCTGAAAACCCTGATCTCACCGTCGAGGAGCTTATAAAACAGGCTCTCAGGAATTTGTAAATGAAATTATCTGATTGAGACCAGGAAAAGTAAATATTGGCCTGTCGTTACTCTTATTCTGTCTGCAATTTCTCTTCAGCCCGGGAAGTATGCCGGGTCTGGCAGCGGCCATACCCTTTGAACCCCGGCAACCACAGGATACAATAATAAAACCTCCTCTGAAACTGCAGGATGTTCCGCTGGTTCCCTGGGACAGGCGGTCATCGTCGCCGTTCTTTCTTGAGATGCCCTCCAACTACCGGCAAAGGGCAGTTTTCGACCCGTCACGCAATGAATACATCATTTACCAGCAGGTGGGTGACCTGAATTACAGGGTACCGATAAGAATGAGTCCTGAGGAGTTCAGGAAATATGAGTACGAGAGGGCTATGCGCGACTACTGGCAGTCGAGGGTAACAGGAGAGGAGGGGGCATACCGCTCGGGCCTGATTCCCCAGATTGAATTCGGCGGTGAGGCCTTCGACAAGGTTTTCGGCAGCAATGTAATCAACATTGTTCCGCAGGGCTCGGCCGAGCTTATATTTGGCATAAATGTTTCGCACACCGAAAACCCGGCTCTCAGTGAGAGGCTGAGAACAATTCCCACCTTTGATTTCCAGCAGAAGATACAGATGAATGTTACCGGAACCATTGGTGACAAGATGCAACTGGGCATAAACTACAACACCGATGCGATGTTTGAGTTTGAAAACCGGACCAAGCTGGAGTATTCAGGCAAGGAAGATGAGATACTGAAGAAGGTTGAAGCCGGTGACGTTACATTGCCGTTGCCGGGTACGCTTATCACAGGCAGCTACAGTCTTTTCGGACTGAAAACCGAGATGCAGTTCGGACGTATGACAGTTACCTCGGTGGCTTCGCAGCAGAAGGGTGAATCGCAGGTGATTGACGTAAGGGGAGGAGCGCAGCTACAGGATTTTGAGATTCGTGCCGACGAGTATGAAGCGAACAAGCATTTCTTCCTTTCACAGTATTTCCGCGATACCTACGATGCATCGCTGAATACCCTTCCACTGGTAAGTTCGGGGATTAACATCGAGCGGATTGAGGTATGGATAACCAACAAAACCAGCCGTTTTGAGGAGGCCAGTAACAGGAACATACTTGCCTTCATGGACCTTGCGGAAGATGAGGCTCATATTTTCAACCAGGTACCATCGTTTCAGGCATTGCCGGGCTCCGCTCCCTATCCCGACAACAGCGCAAACCAGTTGTACAGTTCAGTGCTGGCCGACTATCCGGGCATACGCAACATAGCCCAGGCCACAGCCACCCTTGAGCCTCTCTACCCGGGGTTCCAGATAGGCCGTGACTATGAGAAGATAGAGAATGCAAGGAGACTTAATGAAAGGGAGTTCACTGTAAACAGGCAACTGGGGTACATATCGCTTAACATTGCCCTCAATTCCGATGAGGTGCTGGCAGTGGCATATGAATATACCTATGGAGGCAGACTGTACAGGGTAGGTGAGTTATCGACCGACGGTATCAGCTCGCCCGATGCCCTTGTACTGAAGCTTCTCAAGGGGACCACCCTTAGTCCGCGGCTTCCTACCTGGGAACTGATGATGAAGAACATATACTCACTCGCGTCGGGCCGGATTGAGAGAAAGGATTTTGATCTTCACGTTCTTTACAACGACGATGCGACAGGTAATTCAATAAACTATCTCCCCGACGGTAACCTGAGTGAAGAGCTGTTGCTTCAGGTACTCAGGCTCGACAACCTGAACTCGAGACTTGACAGGGAGCCCGACGGGGTGTTTGACTTCATTGAAGATGTGACGGTAAGTTCGGCCAGGGGCAGGATAATCTTCCCGGTTCTCGAGCCTTTCGGCAGTTACCTTGCTTCGAGGATAACCGACCCCAGGATAGCGGCAAAATATGTTTTTACAGAGCTTTACGACTCTACCCAGACTGTGGCGAGGCAGATGGCTGAAAAGAACAAGTTTCTGCTGCGGGGGCAGTACTCTTCATCATCTGGCTCTGAAATCAGACTTAATGTGGCCAATATTCCGCAGGGAGCCGTAAAGGTGACGGCTGGCGGGGTTCCGCTTACCGAAAATATTGACTTTACGGTTGATTACTTTGGCGGCGCGGTGAACATTATTAATTCAGCACTGATTGAATCGCAGACACCAATACAGGTTTCACTCGAAAGCAATCAGTTTTTCGGGTTCCAGACCAAAACGCTGGTAGGAACGCACCTTGACTATAAGATTTCCAACAATTTCAATGTAGGGGCGACGGTTCTGCATCTTAACGAGAGGCCATATACCCAGAAAGTAAATTTCGGCGAGGAGCCGATATCGAATACCATACTGGGGTTCAATACATCATACCGGACCGAGTCG
This sequence comes from Bacteroidota bacterium, assembly GCA_016868515.1. GTDB lineage: Bacteria > Bacteroidota > Bacteroidia > Bacteroidales > VadinHA17 > SLNP01. Next base: position 7,096 of record VGGM01000029.1, read on the forward strand.
AGGCTTCTCACCATGGCCATTGACAAACTGCCCTTTATAGAGACCAAGGCTCCTTCGTCGGTCAATTTTTTCGGGGAGGTGGCGAGGCTGTTCCCGGGTCACTCGAAGGCGATAAGCAACGCCGGTAACAGCTATATTGACGATTTCGAGGCCAGCGAGATACCGCTTGATATCAAGTCGTTTCATGCATGGGTGCTGGCAAGCGTGCCACAGGGCCAGAATCTGCTCTTCCCCGAAGCTGCCCTGAACAATGATGTAAGAAGCGGTTTCAACAGGGCGAGGATAACCTGGTATGTTATTGACCCTCTGTTTCTCAGAAATGGCGCGGCGACTCCGGATCACATCAAGAATAACCCTGATCTGCAGTCGAGCCACTTTGTAAGGGAGATATTTGAAACAGAGATATTTCCCTTCAAGGAGAGCCCCAGCGGGATCCCTACCAATATAGCAGTATTGAATGTTGCCTATTATCCGCAGGAGCGTGGGCCATACAATTTCGACACCCAACCGGGCGGGTATTCGTCAGGTATTGATGACGACGGGTTGCTTAACGATCCGGCCTCGAGATGGGGAGGGATAATGAGAGAGATAATAACCAGCGATTTTGAAACGGCTAACATACAGTATATCAAGTTCTGGCTTATGGATCCGTTTGTCGAAAATCCGGCTCACGGGGGGGGGGATCTCTACTTTAACCTCGGCAATATTTCTGAGGATATTCTGCGTGATTCGCGGAAGAGCTTTGAGCACGGGCTTCCCGGTTCCCCTGATATTAAAAATGTTGACACAACTTCATGGGGCAGGGTGCCGACTATTCAGGCAGTTGTGCACGCCTTTGACAACAATCCCGAGGCCAGGCGATACCAGGATGTGGGCCTCGACGGCCTTTCAAATGCCGACGAGCAGGCTTTCTTTTCTGATTTTCTTCAGAAGGCTGCACTGATTGTGAGGCCTGAGGTGCTTGAGAGTATGCTCGGTGACCCGTCGGGTGATGATTTCAGGTATTTCCGCGGGTCGGCATATGACAGGGCCGAAGCCGGTATACTCGAGAGGTACAAGAGATACAACGGCGTGGAGGGAAATTCACCAACTTCGGAGATGTCGCAGGAGTCGTATCCCACAACCGGTTCAACCATGCCTGATATGGAGGATATCAACCGCGACAACACACTGAGCGAAACGGAGAGTTACTACCAGTACAGGGTAAGTCTGCGGCCCGGTGATATGTGGGTGGGGAATAACTATATTGTTGATGAGATTGAGTATAATGCCACACTGGCAAATGGTACCAAATCGAAGGTTAAGTGGTACCAGTTCAAGGTTCCGATCACCGACTATGAACGAATTGTAGGGCCGATAAGGGATTTCAAGTCTATAAGGTTCATAAGGTTGTTCATGAAGGATTTTGAGGAGGAGGTGGTGCTGCGGTTTGCCAAACTCGACCTGGTGAGGGCAGAGTGGCGTAAGTACAACATAAGCTTTCTTGAGGGAGGAGAGAGGATCACCACTCCCGATCCGGCTGATGCCAGCTTTGACATTTCATCGGTGAGCATTGAGGAGAATGCCGGCAAGGAGCCTGTCAATTATGTGCTGCCTCCCGGATTCGACAGGGTGGTTGATCCGCAGAACCCACAGTTGCGGCAGCTCAATGAGCAGTCGATGGTTCTGAAGGTGCAGAATCTGGAAGATGGTGATGCACGGGCGGCGTTCAGGAATGTGAGCCTCGACATCAGGCAGTACCGGAAGCTGCGCATGGAGGTGCACGGAGAGGCACTCCTGGGAGAGCCACTGATGGATGATGAACTGACAGTTTTTGTGAGAATAGGGTCGGACTATAAGGGCAATTTCTACGAATATGAGATACCCCTTAAGCTTACTCCGCCCGGAAGGTACAGCAATGACAGCGAGGCTCAGCGGGCCATTGTATGGCCTGAGGAAAACAGCTTCAACATAACCCTGTCACTATTTCAGGATGCCAAACAGGCACGAAACAGGGCACTGCAGCAACCCGGGTCGAGCCTGTCGGTTTCAGATGTGTTTGTTTATCCGGTTAATGGTCACAGGATTTCTGTTTCCGGGAACCCTAACCTCAGTAATGTGAGGGTGATAATGGTGGGGATCAGGAATCCGGTAAAGACAAGGGGTACGGGCATCGATGACGGGTTGCCAAAATCGGGAGAAGTATGGGTTAACGAGCTTAGGCTCAGCGATTTCGTTGAAGACGGGGGTTGGGCTGCCAACGCTCATCTCCAAACCAGGCTGGCCGACCTTGGTTCGATAGACTTTGTCGGACAGACAAGCACACCGGGCTGGGGCAGCCTCGATA
>VGGM01000030.1 GCA_016868515.1 Bacteroidota bacterium
CGAAAACCGGCCCATAAGGGATATCAGGAGCAGTTTTTTCCTGCCGCTGATAACCCTTGCGGCACTTTCGGCCACGCTGGGATCACTCTTCTTTACCCATGGCGGTTTGTCACTGTTTTATCCCCTCTTTATGGGAGTCAGGTTTTTTCTGCTACTCCTCTCGGCGACCTGGTTCTCGGCAATTATTCTGAATGAGATAACCAGTGCCCTCGACCTTGGCAAAGACTTCACACGGGCATTCAAACTTACAGGCTATTCACTCGGCCCGTTTTATATATGCCAGATAATAAGTCTCCTTTTCGAGTCACTGCTCTTCATTAATCTTCTTTCAATATACAGCCTGTATATATTCTGGCTGGGTATGGAAAAACTGGCCGACCCTCCCGAACATAAGAAGATGCCTCTTATGATCGCCGCCTGGGTGTCGATAATTGGTGTTTACATAGCATTCAACTGGGTTCTCCGCACACTTATTGACGGTATCTACTTCACCATTTTCGGTTAGAAACTGATGAAAAGGGGTTCCTCCAATATCACCATTAAAAACCGCAGGGCTTCATTCGAATATGAGTTCATTGAACGGTTCATTGCCGGTATACAGCTGAAGGGAACCGAGATTAAAGCCCTGCGCCTTGGCAAAGCCAGCCTGAATGACTCCTTTTGTCAGTTCTACAGGGGCGAACTCTTCGTAAAGGGACTGCACATATCGGAATACGACTGGGGGAACCTTAACAATCACGAACCTCTGAGGGAGAGGCGGCTGCTTCTTACCGCCAGGGAACTGAGAAAGCTGGAGAGGAAGGTGAAGGAGAGCGGACTGACCATCATCGTTCTTAAGATATTCATCAACGACAGAGGTCTTGCCAAGGTGGAAATAGCACTGGCAAAAGGAAAGAAAACGTACGATAAGAGAGAGGATCTCAGGCAAAAGGATGCCCGCAGGGAAATGGACAGAAGCATGAAGAAGTGACCATAAGACCTGATTCAGGGAGATCACCTTCCGGTAAACCTGCGAGCCTCATCGGGTGTCACCTGCCGGCCGCCGATCCAGGCAACGATGAACGGTCCCTCAATACCGGCCTTACTGAAAAAACCGAGCAGTGCCTCAGCACATGCATAGGTCTGACAGTTGCCTGCCTGGTACTTCCGGATGTTTCCGGCAGTTACCACGGTTACAGGTTCGCTGAATGAAACACCAAGCCTGCTCTTCAGTTCAGCCTCACTGAGCATTGCTGATGATGACAGAATCTGAACGCGAAAGACAACCTGTTCCTGGGTCTGGCCGGCTTTGATACCCCCGCCCGTGTCTGAAGGTACCGGCCTCCCTGTTCCCCCGATCATAACCCGTATTTCATCAACAGGGAGAACCTCACGTATATTACCGGTATTCACCTGGTAGAACCTGCCGGTTACCAAAACCTGACCGGACATAGACCTTTCAGGCATCACCTCAATCCTTATGATAGCCTGGCGGCCGGCCGGGAAACGACTCCAGGCAATATTCAGACTGCTGCCGGCACCATAAAGATGCCCGCCTGCAATATCAGCCGCCCTGAAGCCAAATCCTACAGGGAAGTCAAGCTCAAGTCTGCAGGGACCGCTGTTAGCGGCTCCGTTGACAATCAACTCCACCGCCGACCAGCTGCCGGGAGGCCAGACACTATCACTCTTTATGGTTACCCCGGTTTGCTGTCCGTTCAGAAACTGACCGGCTATGAGAGCCGATGCAACAACTACTATACGAAACCACAATCTCACCACAAATCAGAAATTCGGGCTGAGCAGATACCTGGTATAAAACCTGTCTATCAGATCAATTGCCTCATCGGCTGTGTCAACCACTGAATAGAGGTCCAGGTCCGATTCCGATATATTTCCCTCCTCAAGCATCACCTCCCTGATCCACTGAACCAGTCCTTCCCAGTATTTCGCACCGACAAGAATTATAGGGAAGGTGCCGATTTTACGTGTCTGTATCAGGGTTATGGCCTCAAAAAGCTCATCGAAGGTACCAAAGCCACCCGGCAGAACAATGAATCCCTGCGCATACTTCATAAACATAACCTTCCTTATAAAGAAATGGTCGAATGTTATCAGCTTGTCGGTGTCAATATAATCGTTGGGCTTCTGCTCAAACGGAAGGTCAATGTTTATTCCTACCGATTTACCGTTACCCCGCCTTGCACCCTTGTTGGCAGCCTCCATTATACCTGGACCTCCGCCGGTAATCACCCCGTAACCCTTCTGGGTAAGCCTGAAAGCGATATCTTCGGCAAGCTTGTAATATTTGTTATTGTGATGCGTGCGGGCGGAACCGAAAATTGATACACAGGGGCCAATGCGTGCCAGCTTCTCGAATCCCTCCACAAACTCCGAGATAATCTTGAAAACCCTCCACGAGTCCATCGTGTGAATCTCATTCCATGTTTTGGGCTCGAATGCCTCCTTTACAAGATCTGCTGATTTATCCATACCTGGTTGTTATCTGTTCCTTTTATAGGATTGTAAATATAGTCAATTATCCCGCAAATGAGAACTCCTGGTTCAGGAATATTCCGGTCAGGCTTCCCGCCTCCCTGGCTACCTCCTCGGGGGTTCCGGTGGCAACAACGTGCCCCCCGTCACTGCCCCCTTCCGGACCCAGATCAATTATGTAGTCGGCTGTCTTTATCACATCCATATTGTGCTCAATCACTATAACCGTATTCCCCCTGTCGGCAAGCCTGTTCAATACCTCAAGCAAAACCCTTACATCGTCAAAGTGCAGGCCGGTGGTTGGTTCGTCAAGAACGTACAGGGTTTTACCGGTATCGCGCCTTGACAGCTCAGTGGCCAGCTTAACCCTCTGCGATTCACCTCCCGACAGGGTGGTGGATGACTGCCCCAGTTTTATATACCCGAGTCCCACATCCTGCAGTGTCTTTACCTTATTAAAAATTGAAGGTATACTCGCAAAGAACTCAACCGCCATGTTTACAGTCATGTCAAGAACATCGCTGATTGACTTCCCCTTATACTGTACTTCAAGCGTCTCCCTGTTGTAACGCTTACCGTTACATTCACTGCAAACCACATATACATCGGGAAGGAAGTTCATTACAATGGTCTTCACCCCTGCTCCTTCACAAGCCTCACACCTGCCTCCCTTAACGTTGAAGGAGAACCTGCCTGCCCCGAATCCCCTTATCTTTGCCTCAGTGGTTTGCTCAAACAGCTTCCTTATATCGGTGAACAAACCGGTGTAGGTGGCAGGATTCGACCTTGGAGTACGGCCAATAGGCGCCTGGCTCACTTCAATTATCTTGTCAATGTTATCTATCCCTTCAACCGAATTGCACGGCAGCGCATTGCGGCCGGCTCCGTAAAGCCTGCGAGCTATGTAAGGCTGCAGCGTATGGTTAATAAGCGATGATTTCCCGCTGCCCGACACACCCGTAACACATATCAGCCTGCCCAGCGGCAGTTCAACGTCAACGTTCCTCAGGTTGTTGCCCGTTGCCCCGCGAATCGCAATGGTTTTACCGTTCCCTTCCCTCCTTCGCACCGGCACCGGTATTGTCCTGCTCTTATTCAGGTATCCGGCTGTAATAGTCTCCATTCCCATTATCTCTTCGGGGGAACCCTGGGCAACCAGCCTGCCGCCATGACGGCCTGCTCCCGGACCCAGGTCTATTATGTTGTCGGCCGACAGTATCATGTCGCGGTCATGCTCAACCACTATAACCGAATTGCCCGCATCACGCAACTGCTTGAGCGATCCTATCAGCCGCTGATTGTCGCGCTGGTGAAGACCAATGCTGGGCTCGTCGAGTATGTAAAGCACATTCACAAGTCTCGACCCGATCTGAGTTGCAAGCCTTATGCGCTGACTCTCACCGCCTGAAAGGGTTCGGGCTCCCCTGTTTAGCGAAAGATAGGTCAACCCCACAGCTTCAAGAAAACTCAGCCTCGACCTGATCTCCTTTAAAACCTCCGACGCAATCTTCCGCTGCCTTTCACTAAGCTTATCCTCTGCAATACTCAGCCACACAGACAATTCCCTGATATCCATCGACGCCAGTTCACCTATGTTCCTGTCAGCAATCCTGAACCACAACGCCTCTTTCTTCAGCCGGGTTCCGCCACATTCGGTGCAGGTCTCATAATTCACGTAATGCTCTCTGGGCCTGGTACTCTCCTTACCGCTCCCGCCCCCGCTTCCGTTACCGTTTATTGCCTCAGTGTTGCTCACATATCCAACCACCCCCTCGAAGGTGAGAAAATAGTTCGACGTCATTCCAAGGGGAGTGTTCGAAAGCTTCAGCACCTCATCCGACCCGAAAAGAATCTTGTTGATTGCCTCTTCACCCATATCCTTCAGCGGTGTGTCGAGGGTGAACCCGTTCTTCTCTCCCAGAGCTTCAAGCTGCCAGAATATCCAAACGTTCCTGTAACGCCCCAGCGGAGCTATTCCCCCCTGTCTTATGCTCAGGCTTCTGTCGGGAAGTATCCGGTCAGAATCTATCTTCGACACCTCCCCCAGCCCGTTACATACCTCACAGGCCCCCTGTGGTGAGTTGAACGAAAAGGTATGAGGGGCCGGTTCATTGTATGATATACCGGTAACAGGGCACATCAGGTGCCGGCTGAAATAACGGTAATCACCGCTGTCAGAATCAAGTACCATCATCACACCTTCTCCCTGATCGAGGGCTGTGAGTACCGAGCTCCTCAGACGCTTCTCATCAGTGCCGGCAACCTTCAGTTTGTCTATTACCAGCTCTATGTAATGGGTCTTGTACCTGTCAAGTTTCAACCCCGGTGTAAGCTCCGTTATCGCCCCGTTGACCCTTGCCGACAAAAACCCCTTTCGCCGCAGCTGTTCGAATAGTTCCCTGTAGTGTCCTTTCCTCCCCTTTACCACTGGCGACAATATGTATATACGGTTCCCGGCAAATTTTTCCTGTATCAGTTCAACTATCCTGATATCGGTGTACTTAACCATCTTTTCACCCGATGCATATGACCAGGCCTCACCTGCCCTGGCATATAGAAGTCTCAGAAAATCATATATTTCGGTAATGGTACCGACTGTCGATCGCGGATTCCTGTTCGTAGTCTTCTGCTCTATTGAAATAACCGGGCTGAGCCCTGTTATCCTGTCAACATCGGGGCGTTCCATTCCACCCAGAAACTGACGCGCATAAGCCGACAGGGTCTCCATGTACCTGCGCTGACCCTCGGCATAGATAGTGTCGAATGCCAGCGACGACTTTCCACTCCCGCTCAGTCCGGTTATCACAACAAGCTTGTTCCTGGGTATTATCAGGTCAAGGTTCTTGAGGTTGTGAACCCTTGCTCCCGATATGGCAATCTCCTCCTTCATCCGATTAACCCCTACTGCTCCTGATCACCGCTCTCCAACCTGACTCCCCTTGCCCCGGGCTCGGGTACCATGATTGAATAGGTTCTCGCCCGGCTGTTGGTGAGGAACGGCTTCCTCAGCCATGGATTGAGAAACTTGATTATTTTGTAGTTTGTACCATGCTGTTTGGCAAACTCCTCAAATGAAGGTACGGCGGTGTTTACCGTAACCGGTGCAGATGGTATGGGGGGATAGAGGTCTTCCTTTGAAATAACGATTCCATACTTGCCGGGTTCAGTAAAGATCAGCTTGTAAGAAGCCACACGGAAAATGTACCGGGCTGTCTCTTCATTAAGCAAAAGATCATAGTAGCTGTTTTCCTTCTGTATCGAAATCTGTTCATCAATGCCCCTGTTGCCGGCATTGTACGAAGCGGCAGCAAGTGTCCAGCTACCGTATTTCTCGTATGATTTCAGCAGGTAGCGGCATGCGAAGTGCGTTGACTTTACGAGGTCGTATCTCTCATCAACCTCATCATTTATCTCCATGCCGTACTCCTTACCTGTTGCTTCCATTATCTGCCAGAACCCTGTTGCCCCAACAGGCGAAACCAGGTTGGAGAGATCGCTCTCGGCAACAGCCAGATACTTGAAATCGTCGGGGATGCCATATTCCGACAGAATAGGCTCAATTACGGGAAAGAACCTGTTGGCCCTCTTAATAAGGGTAATTGTGGCTGAATGACGGTAGGCACTGATAAGTATCTCACGGTCGAGGCTCTCCCTGGTGTCGAAATTCTCAAGAGGCATCCGCTCTCCTGCAAAATAAAATTCATCGGGTAAAGCAAATGAGACTACCTGGTAAGGCATCTCCCGTATCATTTCCCGTAAACCGGCATTGTGATCACGACTGAAACTCTGGGTTACCAGCGAAACTATAACTGCCACCTTTATAATAATCAGTCCTGCAATAAGGACACGCTTCCTGTTTCTTGTCATCATATCTCTCCTTCCATTTCCGGGGAAGCTGCAAATTTAGCTATAAAAACTGAAACAAAGCAGGAAGGGTGATGTCTGAAATATCAGCATCGCTGCCTGACAAACATAACCTGGGAGTAACCGGAGGCAGGGTGATAAGGGTTTTTCAGAACCTTATGCTGAACCCCGTGAACAATCCGACCGACCATGGATTCGGAACACTGGTGCCTTCCGTACCAAGGGCGCTGATATTATACCGCATCAGGGGTTCAATGTTGAATAGTACCGAACCGGTAAGGTTATAGGCCAGACCAACACCTATCTGGCTGCTTATACTGAAAGGATTTACTCCCCCGGTGCGCCCCACTTCAATTTTTTCACCTGAGATTGTAGTGGCATGAACTGAATTGGCTATAAGGAGTCCGTATGATACCCCGCCAGTGAGACTAAGGTCGACCATACGATCAATTAGCTTGTATCTCAACATTATAGGCATTTCGAGGTATCCGAAACTCTGCACAATCTCGCCACTAGCGTAAGGAAGGTTAGCCTTCACCGGGTCGAAAACATCCCTGCTGTACGCTGTTGTAACTCTTCCTCCGGCATGATCGGCAATGTAGAGATCGGGATTGTCTGATAAAATGGTACCTGCTGAGGTTGTCACCGATATATTGCCACTCCCTTTTGAATCGATATGGGGAGAGAAGCCGGTGTATGCAGCAAGGTCTTCAATCGCCTGACCAACACTCGAATATTGTAACCCTGTACTGAGTGAAAGCCGGTTAGTGAAGCTGAACGAAACTGTAATACCTCCGGTATATGAAATAAATGATCTTTCTGAATCGAGCATATTTGCCATTACGGGGTCTCCGCCTGCCTTTTTGATAATATAGGAGGGTGAAAGGCCCATTCCCATCTGCCACCTTCTGGCCATACCCTGTTTTACGGTTGAAAGGGTTCCGTGATCGGCAGATGATTCGAAAAATGAGGCCGGAATTTCCGGGGTAAGAAAGTCGCCTTCGTCCCAAATGTCAGACCCTGGCTTTACCATCGTACCATTATCGCCGGTCCATTCTTCATCATCTGCAGGCACATACCCGCCGATGCTGGCTGTCCGGGTATCATATGTGGTAAGTCTGTCACTAACCGGATATGCCGGAACGGATTCCTGTGTGCCGGTATCATCAGTTAAGACAGGTAAGGTATTGTTGGTGGCAGTCAGTAACCAGGCCGGTCGCATATCCTGGTTCAGTGTGAATGTACCCGGAAGTAGAGATACTGGTACCAGCCCCGATGCCAGCCATAAAGCTGATGCAACAACGGCAATTACGGCAACCGAAGCAGCGGTTCCGATGTAAATCCTGAACCGGGCACGGGAGATGGCAACGGGAGCAATATCATGCCACAGGCCCGGCGGCGGAAGTACCTCCAGGTTCCGCAGTCCGTTGCGAAAAACTATGTCAATATTTGCCCTTTTATCTTGCATCGGCCAATCGCCATTTTATTCCCATTAACAGCTCAATCCTCCTTTGAAGTATATTTCGTGCCCTCGACAGATTTGACTTTGAAGTTCCTTCCGATATCTTCATAAGCCCGCTTATCTCTTTATGAGAATACCCTTCAATTGCATAGAGGTTGAAAACCATCCTGTATTTCGGGGGAAGCTCTCTTACAATCTCAAGAAGATCCTGCGCTTCAAGGCCGGCATAATCTTCATTACCGGGGTCGGCTTCCGGTTCAATTATTGAGTCAATATCATCAACTCTGTAAAGATTATATCTGCTTCTGAATTTTTCGAGAGCGGTATTGATGATTATTCGCCTCATCCATCCTTCGAAAGAACCTTCAAACTTGTACCGGGCGAGATTATTGAAAATCTTGATGAATCCCTCCTGAAGTACATCCCTGGCCTCCTCTTCATTGCCGGTATACTGCAGCGAAGCACCGTAGAGCGCCGGTGAGTGCCTCCGGTAGAGAAGCTCCTGGTCACGCCTGTTGCCTGAGAGGCAACCTCTTATCAATTTTCGAGTCTCGTTCAACTTTGAAAGTTGATTGATTGAGACTATAAAAATAAATAAAAGTTACCACAAACAACCTTTGTTTCCGTAATAATTGATGCCCGCGGTCAGATAAAGGTTGCGTAGTGCCGGCGCAGCCTTTAAAGATGGATTACTTCGCCATAGGCTGCCGCAGCAGCTTCCATTATGGCTTCCGACATTGTAGGATGGGGATGTACCGCTTTAATGAGGTCGTGACCCGTAATCTCAAGTTTTCTTGCAACAACCACACCGGCAATCATCTCGGTAACATTGGCTCCTATCATATGTGCACCGAGAAGCTCCCCGTATTTTGCGTCAAAAACCAACTTTACAAAGCCATCCCTGGCACCTGCGGAACTGGCTTTTCCTGAAGCCGTAAACGGGAATTTGCCAACCTTGAGCTCATACCCTGCGTTTCTGGCCGCTTCTTCGGTGAGACCCACCGAGGCTATCTCGGGTGAAGTATAGGTACAGGCCGGAATATTACGGTAATCAAGTGGCAATACATCGAGTCCTGCTATCTTTTCAACACAGATAATTCCCTCAGCCGAAGCGACGTGGGCAAGAGCCGGGCCGTGCACAATATCGCCAATGGCATATACTCCGGGTACCGAGGTACGGTAGAAATCATCAACCTGTACCTTGCCCTTCTCCACTTTTACGCCTGCCTCTTCGAGACCGATGCCTTCAATATTCGGAACCACTCCCACAGCTGAAAGCACTATGTCGAACACCTGTGTTTCCGTTCCTTTCGGGGTTTTGATAACCGCCTCCACCTTTTCACCTTTTACCGTGGCCGACTCAACCGACGACCCGGTATAGATCTTCATCTTCGCCTTTTTAAATGACCGTTCCAGCTGCTTCGACACCTCTTCATCCTCATTCGGCACTATCCGTGGCAGGAACTCAACAAGGGTAACCCAGGTTCCCATTGTCTGGTAGAAATGGGCGAACTCGCTTCCTATTGCACCCGACCCCACAACAAGCATTGAATCTGGCTGTGAAGGCAATGTCATGGCTTCACGGTATCCTATTATTCTCTTT
>VGGM01000031.1 GCA_016868515.1 Bacteroidota bacterium
TTCGCAAAGCCATGTGTTTTTGCTAAACAGTCGCCTGGGCCATTTCTCTGCGTCCCGCCCTGAAGCGGGAGACCTTTTTCCCAAAGTTACAGGTCTAATTTGCCTAGTTCCTTAGCCACGGATCACTCGAGCACCTTAGGATTCTCTCCTTGACTACCTGTGTCGGTTTGTGGTACGGGCACCATGTACCTGAAGCTTAGAGGTTTTTCTCGGAAGCATGTTTACTGTCACTATCCGCTTGCCCGAAGGCTCACGGTACTGTCAGGTTCGCCATCACCCGGCTCTTAACCCGGTGATTTAACTACTCCCTTTAACGTACTATTCCGTCAGTACGCGGACATATCACTTCTCCGTCACCCCATCGCAGTACACGGTGGTACTGGAATATTAACCAGTTGTCCATCGGTATCTCCCTTCGGATTAACCTTAGGCCCCGACTAACCCTGATCCGATTAGCGTTGATCAGGAAACCTTAGTCTATCGGTGTGAGGGTTTCCCACCCTCATTATCGTTACTTATGCCTACATTTTCTTTTCCAGCCGCTCCAGTAAACCTTACAGTTAACCTTCAGCGCCGACTGGAATGCTCCCCTACCAATCCCAACTTTACGCCGGGAGTCCATAGCTTCGGTAATATGCTTATGCCCGATTATTATCCACGCACAACCGCTCGACTAGTGAGCTGTTACGCACTCTTTAAATGAATGGCTGCTTCCAAGCCAACATCCTAGCTGTCTAAGCAGTCGCACTTCGTTTAATTCAACTTAGCATATATTTCGGGACCTTAGCTGATGGTCTGGGTTATTCCCCTCTCGGCCACGGACCTTAGCACCCATGGCCTCACTCCTGGAGAACATATTACAGCATTCGGAGTTTGTCAGGGGTTGATAGGCGGTGAAGCCCTCTAGCCCTATCAGTAGCTCTACCTCTGTAATACTTGACTCCAAGGCTGCACCTAAATGCATTTCGGGGAGTACGAGCTATTTCTCAGTTTGATTGGCCTTTCACCCCTACCCTCAGTTCATCCAAAGACTTTTCAACGTCTACTGGTTCGGTCCTCCATCCCGTGTTACCGGAACTTCAACCTGACCAAGGGTAGATCACAAAGTTTCGCGTCTACTCCTACTAACTATACGCCCTGTTCAGACTCGCTTTCGCTTCGGCTCCAACTCTGTAAGTCTTAACCTCGCTAGTAAGATGTAACTCGTAGGCTCATTATGCAAAAGGCACGCCGTCACTCCAATTGCTTGAAGCTCCGACCGTTTGTAAGCAAACGGTTTCAGGTACTATTTCACTCCCCTGTGCGGGGTGCTTTTCACCTTTCCCTCACGGTACTGGTTCACTATCGGTCTCTCAGGAGTATTTAGCCTTGCCAGATGGTCCTGGCTGTTTCTGACAGGATTCCTCGTGTCCCGCCATACTCAGGATACTGCTAACTCAATATATACTTGCAAGTACGGGACTTTCACCCCCTGTGGTCTGACTTTCCAGACAGTTCCTCTTCATATATATATCGTATAACGCAGTCCTACAACCCCGATATCGCCTAAACGATACCGGTTTGGGCTGTTCCCCGTTCGATCGCCACTACTGAGGGAATCACTAAATTGTTTTCTCTTCCTCCGGGTACTTAGATGTTTCAGTTCCCCGGGTTTACCTCCCGATAAATCGGAATCTCAGGCCTTCAACCTGAGGGGTTACCCCATTCGGAAATCCGCGGATATAATGGATATTTGCTCCTCCCCGCAGCTTATCGCAGCTTGTCACGTCCTTCTTCGCCTCTGAGAGCCAAGGCATCCACCGTTTGCCCTTATTTACTTTCTTGAGTGAATTATATTAACTTTCTATCCAACATGTCAAAGAACTTCTGTGATCGCAGATATCAGATTTTCGATTTCTGATTTCTGATTTGATCACATAATATCTTAATAAAGAGATAAATAGACAGGCGGATAGAGATTTCCGCTGAAAGAGTACACCGAAATCAACTTCTCCAGAAAGGAGGTGTTCCAGCCGCACCTTCCGGTACGGCTACCTTGTTACGACTTAGCCCCAGTCACCGGTTTTACCCTAGGCCGCTCCTTGCGGTTACGGACTTCAGGCACCCCCAGCTTCCATGGCTTGACGGGCGGTGTGTACAAGGCCCGGGAACGTATTCACCGCGCCATGGCTGATGCGCGATTACTAGCGAATCCAGCTTCACGGAGTCGAGTTGCAGACTCCGATCCGAACTGAGACCGGCTTTCGAGATTTGCATCTGGTCACCCAGTAGCTGCCCTCTGTACCGGCCATTGTAACACGTGTGTAGCCCTGGACATAAGGGCCGTGCTGATTTGACGTCATCCCCACCTTCCTCTCGGTTTACACCGGCAGTTTCGCTAGAGTCCCCGGCATGACCCGCTGGCAACTAACGATAAGGGTTGCGCTCGTTATGGGACTTAACCCGACACCTCACGGCACGAGCTGACGACAACCATGCAGCACCTTGCAGACAGTCCCGAAGGAAAAGCATGTTTCCACGCTATGCAGTCTACATTTAAGCCCAGGTAAGGTTCCTCGCGTATCATCGAATTAAACCACATGTTCCTCCGCTTGTGCGGGCCCCCGTCAATTCCTTTGAGTTTCAACCTTGCGGCCGTACTCCCCAGGTGGATCACTTAATGCTTTTGCTTAGCCGCTGACTGTGTATCGCCAACAGCGAGTGATCATCGTTTACAGCGTGGACTACCAGGGTATCTAATCCTGTTTGCTCCCCACGCTTTCGTGCCTCAGCGTCAGTATCGGTCCAGCAAGCTGCCTTCGCAATGGGTGTTCTGTGTAATATCTAAGCATTTCACCGCTACATTACACATTCCGCCTACCTTAACCAAACTCAAGACTGACAGTATCAATGGCAATTCTACAGTTAAGCTGCAGGATTTCACCACTGACTTATCAATCCGCCTACGCACCCTTTAAACCCAATGAATCCGGATAACGCTCGCATCCTCCGTATTACCGCGGCTGCTGGCACGGAGTTAGCCGATGCTTATTCCTGAAGTACTGTCAAACCCTGTCACGACAAGGCGTTTCTTCCTCCAGAAAAGCAGTTTACAACGCATAGCGCCGTCTTCCTGCACGCGGGATGGCTGGTTCAGGCTTGCGCCCATTGACCAATATTCCTCACTGCTGCCTCCCGTAGGAGTCTGGTCCGTGTCTCAGTACCAGTGTGGGGGATCACCCTCTCAGGCCCCCTAAACATCGTAGCCTTGGTGGGCCGTTACCCCGCCAACAAGCTAATGTTGAGCATGCCCATCCTGTACCACCTGAGTTTTAATTACCATAAGATGCCTCATAATAACATTATGGGGTATTAGTCCGAATTTCTCCGGGTTATCCCCCGGTACAGGGCAAGTTGCATACCTGTTACTCACCCGTGCGCCGGTCGCCACCAAAGTATTGCTACCTCGTGCTGCCCCTCGACTTGCATGTGTTAAGCCTCCCGCTAGCGTTCATCCTGAGCCAGGATCAAACTCTTCATTGTAAATTTATCTTAAAAATATACCTTCAAAGTCAATCCCGGTCTTACTCTCAAAGAATTACTAGTTTTCTAGTGCTTCCGCGGGCCTCTCTGCGCCCGCCTGTCTTTATCTCAATATTTTCAAAGAACTAATGCCTGTTACCCAACCCCAAAAAAAATAAGGGAAAGGGACGACAAAGATAATGCTTAAGATTTTCTCTGCAAATAATTCTGCCGGATTTTTTATAACCTGATCTGTTGGATGGAAGTCGCTGAAATTCAGCAGACTGACCAGGCTGATTCCGGAAAAGAACCTGCTTTACAATGAAAGCGGGTGCAAATGTAACAACTTACCTGAATCAAACAAGCGGTAAGAGAAAAAAAATCTACTTTTTCCAAGCAGGCCAGATGTCTCCTATATTGATCCCTATCATGAATCCGGCAGCGCTGCTTACGGGATTAAGGTTTGCATAGAGCGATGCCCCAAGGCCCAAACTGCCTGTGAGCCTCATCTTTCCGTCAACCTGAAGGGGTATGCCTATTGTAACAAATGAGACCCTCTCATAACCCCCGCCGAACCACGACCCGGCAGGAGGTTCAATGTATATTCCCTTCTTCACACCTCCGGTAATAGCCAGCCCGGCCGAACCCGACACAAAAAGAGAATGATTCCCCGAGGCAAAACCATACAGCCCGCCAACATCCCATATCTGCCGGCTGAAATCCCCAAACAGGTTAAGCTCGTCGTTAAAAAGGAATCGGGCTGTAACAATACCCTTCCCCACACCGGAAGCAAAAGCAACAGCACCTCCGCCGCCGGCCGTCCCTCCTCCTACGCTTACGGAGAAGGAATTCATACGACCAGTCAAGGCCTCACCTGAAGGCTGTGCATATATATATAAAGGTGCACTAAGGGAAAGAAAGAGTATTAACTGCTTCATGACGCTTAAATATTTCCTGCAATAATACTTGAAAATTAGCAATTGTTCACTCAGGCACTCCAAACAGAAAACCGACCCGGCAAAGAGGTAAAATTCTGTAGGATATTGACGGCAATTATAAACAGCATTCATTAATATTGCCCTATTTGCGGTGAAATAACTATTTTCGTGTTGTAATACCGCCCGATGGAAAACCTTGTAATCATACCAACCTACAAAGAGAGCGAAAACATCGCTCCCCTTATAAGGGCTATCAAAGGGCTCCCATCGGGCTTCGATATTCTGATAATCGATGACAATTCACCCGACGGAACGGCTCAGATAGTCAGGGATATGATGAGTGAGTTCACCGGAATCCACCTGATTGAGCGTGAAGGAAAACTTGGGCTTGGAACCGCATATATTACCGGTTTCAGGTGGGCCCTGGAACGCGACTACAGGTATTTTTACGAAATGGATGCCGATTTTTCGCACGACCCCGGCGATCTGGAACGTCTCTACAAAGCCTGCAGCGAGGGGGGAGCCGACCTGGCAATAGGCTCACGCTATATCAGCGGGGTGAACGTTGTGAACTGGCCCCTGAGCAGGGTGCTGATGTCATACTGCGCATCAATTTATGTCAGGTTAATTACCGGAATGAAAATCAAGGATACTACCGCAGGGTTCAAGTGCTACCGTCGAGAAGTGCTGGAGAATATCAGGCCGGAACTGATCGGGTCGGTAGGTTATGCCTTCCAGATTGAAATGAAGTTCAATGCATGGAGGCTTGGTTACAGAATAGTTGAGATTCCGATAATATTCACCGACAGGAGACTTGGAACCTCCAAAATGTCGGGTGGCATATTCAATGAAGCACTATGGGGCGTTCTGCGGATGAAACTGCGAAGCCTTTTCAACAAACCTGTACGTAAAAAATAGGCCGCAACCATGAGCTCAATTCTTATAAAAAACGGCATTCTCATAAACGAGCGGAAAAAATGGAAGGGCGACCTTCTGATTGAGGGTGAGAACATCACCGCAATCGGCGTTATCGGCAGTGAGAAGGTTCCCGGCGGAGCAAGGATAATTGACGCCGCCGGAAAGTTTGTAATACCCGGTGTAATTGACGACCAGGTTCATTTCAGGGAACCGGGGCTTACCCATAAGGGATCAATAGCAAGCGAATCGCGCGCAGCAGCGGCCGGAGGAGTAACTTCCTACATGGAAATGCCAAACACTAAACCGCCGACTACCAACGCCGGGCTACTCAGGCAAAAACTGGAAATTGCAGGGGAAAACTCCCTCGTTAATTATGCCTTTTACCTTGGAGCGACAAACGATAACCTCATTGACCTTGTTGATACCGACCCCTCACTATTCTGCGGAGTAAAGGTATTTATGGGTTCATCGACCGGCAACATGCTGGTGGATGATGAAAACACCCTGCGCGAGATATTCCGGAACGTAAAAGTTGTGGTGGCCTGCCACTGTGAAGAGGAGTATATTGTTAAGAGGAATCTTGAACAGGCAGTTCAGAAGTACGGTGAAAAGATACCCGTGAACCTGCATCCCCAGATACGCAGTCGCGAGGCCTGCTTCATAAGTTCATCAAAGGCAGTAGCACTGGCAAGGGAATATGGCACCAGGCTTCATATACTGCATCTCTCCACTGCCGAAGAGACAAAGCTCTTCGACAACACCCTGCCGCTGAATCAAAAACATATCACGGGTGAGGTATGCGTTCACCACCTCTGGTTCGACGATACCGCCTACGACCTCAAGGGCAATTTCATAAAATGGAACCCCGCTATTAAAACCGCGTTCGACAGAAAGGCGCTGATGGAAGCCGTAAACAACGATCTGATTGATATTATAGCAACCGATCACGCCCCTCACACAATCGACGAGAAGAGCAACAACTACATGAATGCCCCTTCAGGCGGACCACTGGTGCAGCATACGCTGGTGGCAATGCTCGAGCTTCATCATCAGGGACTTATAAGTCTGGAAAAGATAGTTGAGAAGATGTGCCATAACCCTGCGATCCTCTTCAGGATTGCCGAAAGGGGATTCCTTCGCGAGGGCTACAAGGCCGATATATGCATAATCGACCCCGACAACCCTCAGGAGGTATGGTATAATAATATTATGTATGGCTGCGGATGGTCGCCGTTCACAGGTCAGACTTTCCGTTCGCGTGTCGATACTACCATTGTAAACGGTACCATTGTGTTCCGCCAGGGAACCATTGACCACAGCTACAGGGGCCAGCAGCTACGATTCAACAGATAAAAGGATGATGCGAACAGGGTACAATTTGATAATGATCATTCTGGTTGCAGTGACGATGTTTACCTGCAACAACGGGAATAAAACATCAGACCCAGGCCCGGGTATGGGGCAGTCAGGTATCAGCGATAATGCCGTTTTGTTTGCCTCCGACATTAACTACGACGTTATAGTTAAGCCACCATCTGATGGCGACCCGTGGCAGGCCGAGCGGGTTAGCGGCTATGAGGGCGGGGCAATGATTAATGACATTTTTGAAAAGCTTTATAACGGAACCATTACCGCCCGGCATATTACTACCGGCGAACCGCTTAAGCCACAGGATATTAAAACGATGGAAAGAGAACTAGGCACCGACAGGTCGCTGATTGCAAAGATACAGTTCACCGAAGACTGGTTTTACCACCCCTCAACCGGGCGGATTGAGAAGGTGGTGAAGGAGATCATTATGGGATACGAGTTCCGCGACAGCCAGGGTAACCTGTTCGGCTACAAGGCCCTTTTCAGTGTCGGCTTTACTGATTAACCTGCCTCCCTGAGCACCATCCTTAAAGCCCTGCGGGTTCTCTGCTCAATCAAAACCTCCCTGCCAAGCGTCATCCTTGTTATCGCTTCAGGTGTATAGTGCCTTATTGTTATCATCTCAACACCATCGTTATATACAATCCTGAACTGGTCACCCATCAGTTCCATAAACTCCCTGATCCTGTCTCCTTCATTATCGGCGCAAATATTAATGCTAACTGCACTCGCCTGCACAAGATTGACCTTTATGCCCGAGTCTGTCAGAATCATAAAAATCCTGCTCAGGTTTTCACTTATTGCGAATGAGAAGTCGCGGGGCAGAATTGAAATCATAATCTGTTCCTCCTTCCTGATAAATACAGGCACATCGGGTGCAGCTGCAGTTTCCGGAACAACCGATGTACCCGGAGCCTCAGGATCGAGAAATGACCTTACGAACAACGGGATCGATTTGTTGTGAAGGGGTTTGATGGTTTTGGGATGTATAACCTTGGCTCCCGAAAAAGTGATTTCAACAGCCTCCTTGTACGATACCGAACCTAGCGGAACCGCATCGCTCAGCCACTTCGGATCGGCATTTAGCAGCCCTGGTACATCCTTCCACACCACAACACCTGTTGCATCGAGCATATTTGCAAGTATGGCGGCAGTATAATCCGATCCCTCTCTGCCAAGAGTGGTTGTACGGCCGCCCGCAGTGCTACCAATAAAGCCCTGCGTAAGATACCTTTGTGCGAAGGAGCTGTCAAATCTCTGCCTGACTCCCGAAAGGGTGGTATCCCATTGTACCCCTGCATCGCGGTATCTGGTGTCGGTCAGAAGCACCTCCCTTATATCAACCCATTCGGTATTAACCCCTTCTTGATTCAGATAACCCGCTACTACAATAGTCGACCATATCTCTCCGTACGACACAACCTGATCATATTCAAGATCATAATCTCCCTTCACTCCTGCCTCGAGATATTGCTTCAGGCCATTTACCTCTTTTAAAAAACGGGTTTCCACAGCCCCGCCCGTCAGCCCGAGGTCATTTATTATCTGCAGGTGATAATCGGTGCTTTCTTCAAGGTACTGCAGCCAGTTCTCACCACTGTTAAACCACTCCTTCAGAACCCGTTCAAGTGCGTTGGTTGTTTTTCCGAAAGCCGACACAACAATAACCAGTCCTCCGGTAACTTTCCGCACAATATCCGTAAGATTTCTTATACCCCATGCATCCCTTACCGACGCCCCTCCAAACTTATAAACTATCATACGCCTGATTTTCCGTCAAAAATACCAATATCATATGGCTCTGCAATTTGTTTTGTTAAATTTGCATAAACCCAAACCAGGTCATCCCCCGATGAACAGCTACAACATCACCACCCTAAACGACTTCATCATACAGAAACAGAAGGATTTTCCATATGCCCGTGGAGAGCTATCCTCTCTGCTTCATCATATCGGAACCGCGTCCCGTATGGTCAATATGAAGATTCGCCGCGCCGGACTGGTTGAGATTTTAGGCAAGGCCGGTTCAATGAATATTCAGGGCGAAAGCCAGCAGAAACTCGATGTATTCGCCGACGAGGTTTTTATTAATGCCCTCCTTTCTAGCGGTGAGTGCTGCGGACTCGCATCGGAAGAGAACCAGGATGAGATTATCTTCACCGATGCATTCGGACGCGACGGCAAATACGTCGTGTGCATCGACCCGCTCGACGGATCATCGAATATTGATGTAAACGTTTCGGTAGGGTCAATCTTTTCAATCTACCGCAGGCTTACTCCACGAGGAGAGAAGGCCTCGAAGGAGGATTTTCTTCAACCCGGATCGAGGCAGGTTGCCTCGGGGTACGTAATTTACGGTTCATCAACAATGCTGGTTTACACCACCGGCAACGGCGTAAACGGTTTCACCCTCGATCCCTCACTTGGTGAATTCTGCCTGTCCCATCCGAACATAAAGACTCCTGCCGACGGAACCATTTACTCGGTAAATGAGGGCAATTATATCAAGTTCCCGGCCGGCGTAAAGCAATACATAAAATACTGCCAGGAGAGCGACCCGGAATCGGGCAGACCATACACCTCGAGGTATATCGGGTCGCTTGTATCCGATTTTCAC
>VGGM01000032.1 GCA_016868515.1 Bacteroidota bacterium
CCTTTCTGTCTTAATTGGACTTAGGTTAAATTATTTAAATAGAAATCATTATGGGTCAGATTATTAACGTACACGCCAGGGAGATCCTCGATTCACGCGGTAATCCCACAATTGAGGTTGAGGTTACCACTGCCAGCGGATACAGTGGCAGGGCTGCCGTTCCGTCGGGTGCTTCCACAGGAGAAAATGAAGCCCTCGAGCTCAGAGACGGTGACAAAACCCGATATCTTGGCAAGGGAGTGCTCAAGGCTGTTCATAACGTAAACAATGTAATTGCAGAAGAGATACTCGGAATGGAGGTATCCGACCAGGCAGGAATTGACCGGAAGATGATAGAGCTTGACGGTACCAAAACCAAGAGCAGCCTTGGAGCAAACGCCATCCTCGGTGTTTCGCTCGCGGTTGCCAGAGCTGCCGCAGCTATGCACGGTCTTCCCCTTTACCGTTATATTGGTGGTGTCAATGCTGTCACTCTCCCGGTTCCCATGATGAATATTATTAACGGCGGATCACACTCAGATGCTCCCATTGCTTTCCAGGAATTCATGATAAGACCTGTTGGAGCACCATCATTCAGGGAGGGACTCAGGATGGGAGCCGAGGTGTTTCATTCACTGAAGAAGGTTTTAAAGGAGCGCGGCCTCAGCACCGCAGTTGGCGATGAGGGAGGATTTGCACCCACACTGAAGGGAACCGAGGATGCTCTTGACAGCATACTGAAAGCCATCAGGTCGGCCGGTTACGAACCGGGAAAGGATATAACCATTGCCCTTGACTGTGCTGCTTCAGAGTTTTTTGTAAACGGCGTTTACGACTATACAAAGTTTGAGGGAACCACGGGTAAAAAGCTTACACCCGCCCAGCAAACCGATTATCTGGCTGAACTTGTGTCGAAGTATCCGATCGACTCAATTGAGGATGGCATGGGCGAAGCCGACTGGGATGGCTGGAAACTGCTGACCGACAAGCTTGGAAAGAAAATTCAGATTGTTGGTGACGATGTTTTCGTTACCAATGTTGAGTACCTGAGGAGGGGTATTGAAACGGGATGTGCAAATTCCATACTGATAAAGGTTAACCAGATTGGCTCTCTGACGGAAACACTCAATTGCATTGAGATGGCCCACAGGGCAGGTTACACATCGGTAACCTCACACCGGTCGGGTGAGACCGAAGATTCAATTATAGCCGACATTGCCGTTGCAACCAACTCGGGACAGATAAAAACCGGGTCGCTGAGCCGTTCCGACCGTATGGCCAAGTACAACCAGCTTCTCAGGATTGAGGAAGAACTTGGCGATCTGGCTGTATACGGATACAGGAAATAGTACTGAACTGGTACCGGGAACCGGGCATCAGGTATCCCCGGTTGCTCCCCAAAAAGGCAATTCATGGCGTTGTTCCGGGGCCTGAAATGGTTGTTAACATTTGTTAATAACTCCTGTTAGAATCGCGTTTAAATCTACAGGTGTTTTTATTTGCTCCTGGTCGATACTCTTATTATTTTTGTTTTACCAGGTGAGCGATAAAAGGTTGCTCAGAAGGTGAGGAGGCAGCGAACCCTTCTTAACTGAAGCAGTAGTTGTCTCGGTCAGGCCTCCGGGCCTGCCGCCGGAAGAGCCGGAGTCCTTGAAGCAAGGGTCAGGTGGCAACACGGGGCCGGAACTGAAAGGAGAACCCGCAGAGATTCGCAAGAGTTCTTTAAAGGTTTGGTTGAGAGGAGTAAACCGGCAATAGAAGGCTTCGGCCACACTAGGCAGGTTATCTGAAAACGGGAACTAATCTTCCTGCTTACAGGTTCCAGAGCGACTGATGCCGCAAGGCATGAGTCAGAAAGGAGAAATCCCGACGACGCTTCGTTCCGGAAGGTAAATCCCGCCGGGTTTACCCAGGGAACTGCCTGAAAGTGGTACTGTAACAGGAACCACCGGAGGGTTTGGGCTGAAGGCCTCCGCGAGGAGAATATCCGGAAGCCGGCCATAATAACTGTAATCTGGCATTTAACGCAACTCCGGTTGCTTAAAATGAACGGGAACTATTCGACAGAATGGTTCCCGTTACTGCTTTTACGGGATGCAGGGTGCCCTGCGCCGGATGCCGGTCACCATTTATTGCTATCTTTGTGCCTTGAAAAGGCATCTGTCATTGAACGGGAAAGGTCATAACGGGGTAGCTGCATTTACCGACCGGCTAAGGGAGGAGGGAGAGCTTCTAACCATAAACGGTTTCACCGACCCTGAACTTGAGATAACCGAAATAGCCGATCGTTTCATAAAGGCAAACGGTAAGGCTCTGCGCTTCAACAATACCGGTACGGACTTTCCGGTTGCAATCAACCTGTTCGGGTCAGACAGAAGGATGGCCATGGCGGTCGGAAGAACTGATCTTGACGATGCAGGCCGTGAAATTGATGAGGTATTGAAGCTTGTCGGACGCCGGTCAGAGGGGGGAATTCTGAAGGGACTCCTTAATGCTCCCCGGCTGTTAAGG
Source organism: Bacteroidota bacterium (assembly GCA_016868515.1). Lineage (GTDB taxonomy): Bacteria > Bacteroidota > Bacteroidia > Bacteroidales > VadinHA17 > SLNP01. The sequence continues at coordinate 2,491 of VGGM01000032.1, forward strand.
TATGCACGGCTGATGCCGTCCAGAAAAAGGGGCAGGGGTGCTTGTCAGGATGTAATAATGAAGGAACCAGACCTTGACAGGTTGCCAATTCTAAAATGCTGGCCTCACGACGGCGGGAGGTTCATAACTCTTCCCTGTGTTCATACTTTCCACCCCGATACGGGTGCCGGAAACCTTGGTATGTACCGCATGCAGGTCTTTGACAGCAGGACTACCGGCATGCACTGGCACCGTCACAAAACCGGAGCCAACCATTTCGAAGCATGGAAAAGGTCAGGAAGGCTTATGCCTGTGGCAGTAACACTGGGTGGCGACCCGGTGTATACATACGCTGCAACTGCTCCGCTTCCGGAAAATATTGACGAGTATATTCTTGCCGGATTCCTCAGGCGGAGGAGGGTCAGGCTCGTAAAATGCCTGACACAGGATATCTGGGTTCCCGAGGATGCCGATATCGTTATTGAAGGGTATGTCGATCCTTCTGACGATCTGTTATGGGAGGGGCCTTTTGGTGACCATACCGGAGTCTATTCGCTGGCTGACTGGTACCCGGCGTTCCATGTAACTTCAATCAGCCACAGGAAAGATGCAGTTTATCCGGCTACAATTGTTGGAATACCTCCGCAGGAAGATGCCTGGATAGGAAAGGCCACGGGAAAGCTTTTTCTGCCGGCCATTAAGATGACACTGGCTCCGGAGGTTGATGATCTGTATCTTCCCGATGCAGGAGTAGCCCATAACCTGGTTATTGTAAGTATCTCAAAAAGATATCCGGGTCAGGGAGCGAAGGTTATCTCATCACTTTTCGGAGCAGGTCAGATGATGTTTTCCAAGTTCATCATTGCCGTCAGCAGCGGCACTGACATCAGAGACCCGGAATCTGTAATTGCATCAATTGAAAGGAACTGCAACCTTGCCACTGATCTGCTTACGCAAAGGGGGCCGCTTGATGTACTTGACCACTCATCCGACACCTTTTCCATCGGAGGCAAAATGGCCATTGATGCGACCGAAAAGCTTCCGGAGGAGAAGCAGGCGGATAATCGGCTTCCATTTGCCGGCAAAAACTCAATGATGGACCTTGCAGGGATAATAGCAGAGAGGTTTCCAGGCGGGACTGTTGATATCCGTTCACCCTATGGAGGCGTTCTGCTCGTCACAGTACCCAAAAGTCACAAACGACAGATAATCAGGTCTATGATGAAGGATATGGCCGGGCTTGAACACAATGATGGCCGGGCTGTGATCGTCCTTTTTGAGGAGGGTGTCCCGCTTGATGACGGAACAACCCTGCTGTGGCAGCTGACCGGCAATACTGATCCTGTAAGGGACATTTTTTTCGGCCATAACCTCATTATCGATGCCAGGTTCAAGCTGCCCGTAAGGGATAATTTCGTAAGAGAATGGCCCAATGTGGTAGTTTCTCTTCCTGCAACCATTGATTCCATTGACAGGAAATGGCAAAGCCTGACAGGGATGGAGATGGTCAAGTCGCCTTCAATAAGGTACATGAATATGGTGATGTCCGGTGGTGCAGCAATCAATGAGGATACTTCTGATGGCAGTTGATCAGGTCATAATACTCCCGATAATCAGCGACCTTGATGGTAGCGGTGTTTTCAGGTACATTTTTCTCTCTGCCGTGTCTGTTGCCTTTGGCTACGTTGTGGTTTGGGGGCAGACCCGCAGCCTCTACAGGGCACACAGGCTTTTGAAGGAGAAAGATGCCGCCTTGTCGGAAGTTGCCAGGCACAGGGAGGAGCTTGAATATTTTAACAAGAACATTACCGACAGTTTGCTATATGCAAAGAAGATTCAGGAGGCACTGATTCCTTCAGAGGAATTCTTCAGAAGACATTTCTCCGACTCATTCATTTTCTTTCAACCCCGCGATATTGTAAGCGGTGATTTCTATTACGTGTGTGAAAAGAATAACAGAACATATGTTGTCGTCGCCGACTGTACAGGCCATGGCGTTCCCGGGGCCCTTATGTCGATGATTGGTCTCAGAATGATTGATGCCATAATAGAGAAAGACAACCCCAGTCCGGTCGTGGTGCTTGATAACCTCAATGCTGAAATTGAGGCGGCATTTCACAGGGAGGATGGCTTTTCACAGTCAATAAAGGATGGAATGGATATTGCCATTTGCATGATTGACAAGCATGCCAGACAGGTCGAATTTGCCGGATCCTTTTTACCTCTGTATTTTGTCCGTGACGGCAAACTGAATGAGATCAGGGGCGACAAGATTATAATCGGCCGGAGAATTGATGGCCAGTCATTTACCAATCATAATACCAGCCTTGAAGAGGGTGATATATTCTATATGCTCAGCGACGGGTATTCCGATCAGTTTGGTGGTTTGGATAACAAGAAATTCATGAACCGCCGGCTGAGGTACCTGCTGTTGACAATTCACAGGTATTCACATTCCGATCAGCGTGATATTCTTTCCGAGAACATATCTGCATGGATGGGAACGAACAGGCAGATTGATGATATGCTGGTAATTGGGTTCCGGCCCTGAAAAGTAACTAACTGAATTGTTTTATCTTTTCAATCAGTGACGAAGGCTGGAAAGGTTTACTGATATAGTCATCCATCCCTGCCGAGAGGCATTTCTCCTTGTCGCCAAGCATAGCGTTTGCCGTGATGGCTATAATGGGAACATGTTTTCCTGTGCTTTTTTCCAGTGCTCTTATTTTTTCAGCTGCAATCAGTCCGTCCATGACCGGCATCTGGATATCCATAAGGATAATGTCATAATCGGCAGTAGCCACCATATCGAGAGCCTCTTTACCGTTTGATGCGGTATCAATGTTTCTCACCAGTGGTTTCAGGGTAAGGAAGGTTATTCTCTGGTTGATAAGGTTATCCTCTACCAGCAGGAGGCTTAGCTCCTTAAGGTCCTTTTTCCTTTTTGGTTCTTCCCTGGTCAGTTCTGCAAACTTTCGTGAAGCGACCTCCTGTTTTACATTTTTGGTCTCACTATTTCTGAAAGGAACAGTGAAGGCGAACTGATAGTTGTTCCCCTGCATTGAAGATAAGAATGTACCCCCGAAAGAATCAATAAGCTTCTCAGCCAGAGATGGTTGCCTGGTTTCGTCGTTGTATTGCATCAACCTTACAGCCGAAATGATAACAATCTTAACATCAAAGCTGTTCCCGGCCTTCAATGGCTTCTCAACCTCAACTTTCAGGGGAGTACCGGCCGGCTGACCGGAAAGCCTGTTAAGTAAATCGAGTATTATCTGCTTCACAACGATAGGGTCGCCAAAAACATCGGAGTCAGCAGACCCTGAGGTTTCAATAGTAAACCCGACAGGCACCGGGGAGCTGAGGTTAAAAAGCTCAATCGTATTCTGTATGGCAGCCACTACACTGAACCTGATTGGTTTTCTCCTGCCAAATGAGGCCGTGCCTGCGCTTTGCATCGTCAGCTCGTTTACGGTAGAAACCATATTTGTGGTGGATGCAATTAGTGTTTCCACAAGGTCTTTCTGCTTGGGCGTCAGGGTTGTATCTGAGATGAGATCACCAATTATGACCAGATTGTTAAGCGGTTCCCTGATACGATGCGAAAAACCTGCAAGAAATTCGCCCTGGTTCAGATTTAAATCGGTAACCTGATCGAGTTCACGGCCTTTTTTGCTGGCCGACTTCCTTATCAGCCAGATGGCAGTAACTGAAGCTATTGCCGAGAGAACAATTCCGGCAACAGGCAGAATTACATATCCCAGCAGAATAAACAGCCCTGAGGCCGCAAGTAATACCAGTGAGCCTATGCCCGAAATCACAGGAAGTAACTTCCGTTCGTTGCCTTTAGCGTGGACTCCGGTCAACCTTTCTTCTCCGGGGTTGTTGTTCTCTTTCAATATATAAGTTATTAAGTGCCATTTAGGCCACGTAAATTTACACTTTTTACTTAAATTGAATACCCACCGTTACGATGATGCGATTATTACCTTATTTTTGTCTCTGGCGGTATGAATTTTGTAGACTAAAACCGGAAAGGAGGAGAAGTATGAATATTTCAGGCAGATACCCGGCAATCGTATGTGCATTTATACTCAGCCTGCACACTGTTTCTGGTCAGCTGGAACCGGGGCAAACAGTTAAATATGAGCCGGGATTCCGCTTTACCGATGGTATTTTTGTGAACTTCGACCAGGTGAAAAGCAACAACCCGATACCGAAGGCCAAGCTTCTTACTTCAGCCGAATACAATGACAGGGATTTTTTCAATATGCTGTTCGAAAGCGACAATCTCTATTATTATGATGAAATGGGAGTGAGGCAGGAGCTTGCGAAGTCAGACATATGGGGTTTTGCACGCAACGGGGTTCTTTACATTCAGGTACAGGGCAACTTTAACCGTATAACCTATGTGGGCAGCATATGCCACTTTGTGGCTGATATAACTACCTATGATCAGCGCTATTATGGCAACTACCCCTATAACAGCTATTACGACCCATATTACTACCCCTATGGCTACAATCCGTACAGCAGTTACTACTACCCTGGTTCCTATGGTATGCCATACAGGCAATCGGCAGTTCCGCGCAACGAGCTCAAGCAGTATATGATAGATTTTGAGACAGGCAAGGTGATGGACTATGATGCAAGAAGTGTTACAATACTTCTTATGTCCGATCCGGAGCTGCATGAGGAATTTGTAAAGCTGTCGAGGAAGAAACAGAAACAGCTCATGTTTGTCTATCTTAGGAAGTACAACGAACGTAACCCGCTTTACCTGCCATCGAAATAAGCATTCCAATGAAAAAACTGATCCTTCTCTTTTGTCCCTTCCTTGCTGCTACATCACTCTATTCTCAGGCACCCTATCCTTCCGTTGAGGAGGGAAAGCTGCTGACAGCTTCAACCACCTGCGTGGTACTGGAGAATAACCCGTTCTCGGAATTCAATCCCGCCATAAGGGATGCGGTTAAGGCATACTGGACACTAACTCCCTACGAATTCATTGATATAAATGAATTCAACACCAGGCGGCAGAACCCCGCATACTCTTTCCTGGTACTCACTGAAACCGAATATGAAAAGGATAAATCGGGTTCGACCTTCTCATTCATAAACCTTCTTCTCGGAAAAAAGGTGAGAAACCTTGAAGAACTGCCCGAATTCTGTGCAATACCTCTCGACTTTGCCGGCGATGATGCCGATGCATGGTATGCATACAAGATGGGAATGATAATCAGGTTTATCCAGTCTCATGCCCAACTGGTGATAGCAAATCCGAAAAACCAGGGAGTGAGGTATCTCAGGTATTACAACCAGTTTGTTCCTGAGATTATGGATAAGACAGTTCTGGCACGTGAAGAGGATATGGAGGCTTCACTCGCCGGTCAGGAGGCGGTCGCGGGAGCCTATTCCGGCAAGTTCCTGCTGGTATCGGACGATGAGATCAGGTCGGCAGTTGACGAAAAGAGGCCCAACACCCTGATTCTTCATAAGGTAGGCCCTCCTGATGAACTTACCGGGGCATATGTGTTCAAGATGCTGATAGGCACCGATGATGCAAAAATGTACTACTTCAACACCCATAAGATTGATGCAAGGAACCCGAACGGATTCCTTCCTTCCGACCTGAGGAGACTTGCAAGATTCTGATGCAGCATTTAACCTCTGTTGCGGTCTATTAGTTAAAGCTATTTTTATTATGGAAGAGATAAAAACATATACCGAACCCGAACGAAACTGGGCAATGTTCTGTCATCTTTCAGCCTTTGCAGGCTATTTTTTTCCCTTTGGAGGTATTATTGGTCCTCTGATATGCTGGCTTTCAAGGAAGGATGATTCGGAGTGGATCGACCGGAACGGCAAGGCTAGCCTTAACTTCCAGATTTCAATAGCACTCTACACCCTTCTTTGTATCCCCATGGTGTTTCTGGTCATTGGGATTGCCTTTATCGTTATACTGGCCATCCTCGAACTTATCTTCGTAATAATTGCTTCGATAAACGCCGCCCAGGGGAGGGAATTCAGGTATCCCCTGAGTATTCCGTTTATTCAGTAACAACAGGAGGCTCACCTCAGGGAATGTGATTCCGGTGGGTTGATCTGCTTATTTTTCGGTTTACACCATTTCGCGAAAAAAAGCCGTCGCGTGGTTGCCCATTTACGGGAATTATTGTAAATTTCATATCTGTTTAAACCCGTTTACGGAAAAGAGTAACCTAATACTACCAGGCCATGACCAAAGTGAGATCAAACGTCAAGAAAGAAGAGAAGTACGACCGGTCGACACTATATCACGACATCAGGGTTGAGAAAGAGAAGCGGCTTTCGAAGGAGTTTTATTTCGATGAGCTTCTGAAATATGAGATTGAACTGGTAAAACTCCAGGAGTGGGTAAAGGAGAAGAAGCTTAAAGTAGTTGTGATTTTTGAGGGCCGCGATGCGGCCGGAAAGGGAGGAGCCATAAAAACCATTTCTGGCTGCATGAATCCAAGGATATGCAGGGTTGTCGCTCTGGGAACACCTACAGAGCGTGAAAAGACACAATGGTACTTCCAGCGTTATGTGCAGCATCTTCCGGCAGGCGGGGAGATTGTATTATTCGACAGGAGCTGGTATAACAGGGCGGGGGTTGAACATGTAATGGGCTTCTGCACAAACGAGGAGTACGAAGAGTATCTCAGGTCGTGCCCTGAATTTGAAAGGATGCTTATCAGATCGGGAATAATTCTGATAAAGTACTGGTTTTCTGTTAGTGACGCCGAACAGGAGAAGCGTTTCCATGAGAGGATCAATGATCCCACAAAAACCTGGAAAATAAGTCCGATGGATATTGAGTCGCGTGACAGGTGGGTTGAGTATTCAATGGCCA
>VGGM01000033.1 GCA_016868515.1 Bacteroidota bacterium
TGGCATGGCGGCAGAAATGCCGGGTACATCACTGGTGACGGCAAGGCACCCGCGAACGGCCATTGGCTTAAAGGGCAAAAGAAAGGTTATGCTGGTTACAGTTGACGGCCGCACGGTGCAATCGCACGGGCTTACCCTCCACCAGATGGCTGATCTTATGCTGTCACTTGGTTGTTCAGATGCTGTTAATCTCGACGGGGGAGGCTCGACCACCATGTGGATAGAGGGAAAGGCCCATGGCGGGATTGTAAATATGCCATGTGACAACAAGCAATTCGATCATGAAGGAGCAAGGGCCGTGTCGAGTGTGATTGTTGTCAGGTGACTGAGGTTCACCCTGAAATATTAATTCAGACAGCAGTTTTTTTTATAGTTTTGCACTCTGAATCAGAGACACATTCCTGTTTGCTATGGATATTCCGACGAAGTATGAACCGGCTGGCGCCGAGGAGCGATGGTACCGATACTGGCTTGAAAATGGTTTTTTCAGGAGCGTTCCCGACGGGCGCGAGCCATACACCATTGTCATTCCGCCGCCCAATGTGACCGGCGTACTGCATATGGGCCACATGCTTAACAATACCATACAGGATGTGCTGGTACGCCGGGCCAGAATGCAGGGAAAGAATGCCTGCTGGGTACCCGGAACCGACCATGCCTCAATAGCCACCGAAGCCAAGGTGGTGGCGAAACTCAGGGAGGAGGGAATTGACAAAAAGGAGCTTTCACGTGAGCAGTTCCTTGAGCATGCCTGGGAGTGGACACGCAAGCATGGAGGTATAATACTTGAACAGCTCAAGAGACTGGGGGCTTCGTGCGACTGGGACCGTACACTCTTCACCCTGGATAAACTCAGGTATGAGTCGGTAATAAAGGTGTTTGTCGATCTGTATAATAAGGGGCTGATATACCGGGGAGTACGCATGGTTAACTGGGATCCGCAGGCTAAAACTGCTGTCTCCGATGAGGAGGTTAACTTCACCGAAGAGAATTCGAAGCTCTATTATGTAAAATACCGCGTTGCGGGAACCGATGAGTTTATTGCGGTTGCAACCACCAGGCCTGAGACCATTCTCGGTGACACCGCGGTTTGCGCCAATCCTGCCGATGAGCGGTACCGCCACATGAAGGGCAGGAATGTGATTGTGCCAATGATAAACCGTGAAGTGCCATTTATTTTCGACGATTATGTAGAGATGGAGTTTGGTACCGGCTGCCTGAAGATCACACCGGCCCACGACATAAACGACCACGAAATTGGTTTGAGGCACAATCTGCCCTCTGTTGACGTATTCAACGACGACGGTACCATGAGTGAGGCGGCTCGGCTTTTTACCGGAACCGACAGGTTTGAGGCCCGTGAACTCGCATTCCGCGAGCTTGAGAGACTTGGTGCAATACTAAGGGTTGAGAACTACAGGAACAAGATAGGCAGGTCGGAGCGGACAAATGCGATAATTGAACCCCGCCTTTCGGTGCAGTGGTTCCTCAGGATGGAGAAGCTTGCAAAGCCGGCACTCGATGCGGTTGTCAGTGGTGAGGTGCAGATTCACCCGCGCAAATTCGTGAATGTGTACAGGCACTGGATGGAAAACGTGCGTGACTGGTGTATCAGCCGGCAATTGTGGTGGGGCCAGCGCATTCCGGCATATTATTACGGCGATGGACGGTTTGTGGTTGCCGCAGGCATAGACGAGGCAGTAGCTATTGCGCGCCACGAAAGCGGCAACAGCAGCCTTACAGCCAACGACCTGAAGCAGGACGAGGATGTGCTTGATACATGGTTCTCGAGCTGGCTCTGGCCGGTTACCTGTTTCAATGGCATAAATGATCGGGGAAATGCCGAAATGAAATACTATTACCCGTCAAATGATCTCATTACCGCTCCCGAAATACTTTTCTTCTGGGTTGCCCGTATGATAATTGCCGGTTATGAATTTGAGGGCAGGAAACCTTTCAGCAATGTTTACCTGCACGGCCTGGTGAGAGACAAGCAGCGCCGGAAGATGTCGAAATCGCTGGGCAACTCGCCCGAGCCACTCAGCCTTATTGATACTTACGGGGCCGATGGCGTAAGGGTTGGCATGCTTCTGTGTTCTCCGGCAGGGAATGACCTGCTGTATGACGATTCACTGCCCGAGCAGGGCCGGAACTTCAGCAACAAGATATGGAATGCCTTCAGGCTGGTTAATGGCTGGGAGAGGGATGAAACACTTGATCAACCCAAATGGTCGGCACAGGCAGTGAGATGGATGAACGGAGTTACCGATGCAGCTCTGACCGATCTGGAACATCAGTTTGTTAAATTCAGGATTTCCGATGCACTGATGACCTGTTACAGGCTCTTCTGGGATCAGTATTCCTCGTGGTTTCTTGAAATCATAAAACCGGTTCGCGGAAGGAGAATCGATGCTGCCACCCATGATGCAGCTCTTGACCTGTTCGACAGGCTTCTGAGGATGATGCATCCATTTATGCCGTTCATCACCGAAGATATCTGGCAATTACTTGGTGAGAGAAAGCCTGGCGAAAGTATCATGATATCACCAATGCCGGTGCCGGGCCGTACCGACAGGAAACTGCTGGCCGATTTTGAGATGACACGTGAAATAGTCAGCGCAGTGCGAACGGTAAGGAAGGAAAAGAAAATTCCCAACAGGGAGCCGATAGAGCTTGTTGTTTTGTCGGAAGGCGTTGATTTTGACAAATACTTTCCCGAGGTGATATCACGCCTTTGCAATGTTGGGTCGGTTAATTATGCTTCATCAAAAGTTGCAGGTGCTGCCCAGTTTATGGCAGGAACACTGGAGTTCTTCATACCACTTGCAGGAGCTATTGATGCCGATGCTGAGGCAGAAAGGCTGAGGAAGGAGATAAGCTACTATGAAGGCTTCCTGAATTCGGTAAAGATGAAGTTATCGAACGAAGGTTTTGTGGCACGTGCCCCCGAACAGGTAATTTTAACCGAAAGAAAGAAGCAATCGGACGCTGAAATTAAGCTTTCTGCCCTGAGGGAGCAGTTACAGAACCTCTAGGGGTTCATACGCTTCACGTAGTAATTCTGATCTGCTTTTACGAATTCCCAGCTGTCGTTGAGTATTATATTCCAGCTTTCACCAGTGGCGTGATTTTTCGAAATCTTAATCCCCCTGGCAGGAACCCGTATCTCTTTAAGGTTATGTGACAGCAGGACACCTGTCTTGTCAACCACCAGCTTGCCCCAGTTGTCGGAAACCCGGAGTGATTTGTAAATTGTCCCCAGGGTGTCGAGCACATTGGGATCTTCCGTTTCGAAACCGAATGAAGGGCTCTCAAGTTCGATGAATATGACAGGTTTTTCAGTGAAGGCGCTGAGTTCCTTATTTGTCGCCTCCTTAATGAGCCTCTCTCTCTCTGCTTCCTCCTCTCTGATGGTATGAATATCGTAGTTAATGGCAATACTTCCGGCCACGTCTCTAACCACATCGGGAAGTGAGATACCATACACCCTGGCAGTGATCTGGCCCAGGTCTGCATTGTCTGTGGTAATGCTGCTGAATTCAAATCCCTGCTGATCAAGGAGAAACGCATAGAGGGCACCGTGCACAAATCCGTAATACTGGGGGTACGATCTGTACCTGTAATATGTCCGTATTCCATCGAGGAGTCTCTGCTTCTGTTCCCCGGCCGAGTCGGTGCACAGTTTTGTGTAGGTGAAGGTTGCGAGTCCCTCATAATTCTCGAACCTCGTTTCGTCATTTACGTACGACGGGTATGATGAATGTCGTGCTCCCCTGAAAATAAGTGCATCGCGCAGCGCAAGATTGCGTTCCTCACCTTCAGAAGAGATTGCCTTATGCAAGGCTTTCCATTCAAGCTTGAGCCACATGCGGGCGTTCATCTCATTAAGGTGCCTGTTGTTGAAGCTCTTCGGGGCAATGCCCTTCTCCTTCTGCATCCGGTGTGTGAGTGCATGGAAAGTCTGTGCCTTGATCTTGTATTCGTCTTCATTGGAAGGTACGGGGATCATTGCAAAGACCGTACCTCCGAATTCAACTGCAATGACATCAATTATCTTTTCCCTGAGGTAAGTACCCACCCATACATCGTCCTTGAGTTTCAGTATTCCCTCGCTGTCGGGAGCAGAGGCAATAATTCTTCGTGATTCCCGGTCGACAAACATTACAGGGCCGGACATATCGAAGCCCCAGAGCCTGCCGCCATCAACCCGGCATATTTCCTCAATGGCATTAAAATAGTACACGGCCCTTTCGGTTGTCATATAACTGATGGCCGTGTCGTTTTTACATGAAACGGCCATTATCAGAATGAGCAGTAAAACCGGCATATGGTTTTTCATTTCCAAAAAATTGCTGCACCAAAATTAATAAAATTGACGGTATTAGAACATTTTAACATTTAAGAAAATATTTATAGCAAACTCATATTTTGGATATGACAAAGGTAATTTGCAGAAGTGGGTATAATTAATACATTTGCTGTTTGATTGAAGAGAGCCTTTTAAACCATCAGAATAGCATGAAGAACAGTGAGATAACAATGAATCCCAATGAGCTTGTCCAGTTTCTTAAGAAACCGGCGAATGATTTCACCAGAGAGGACATAATAAAGTTTATTGAGGCAAAGGCCGTAAATAGTTTGAATTTCAGGTATGTTGCCGAGGACGGCAAGTTAAAGGCCCTGAATTTTGTTCCACACAGCAGGGAGCATCTTGAGACAATCCTCTATGGCGGCGAGAGGGTTGACGGGTCAAGTCTCTTTTCGTTTGTTGAGGCGGGGTCGAGCGATCTCTATGTAATACCCAGATATCGTACGGCTTTTCTTAATCCGTTCACGGAGACACCTACCCTTGAGATACTATGTTCATTTTATGACAGTTCGGGAAAGCCTCTTGAGAGCTCCCCCGAGTACGTTCTTCGCAAGGCACATAACCGTTTTATTGCATCGACAGGATTCAATATCAAGGCCCTGGGAGAGCTTGAGTACTATGTCCGTTCATTTACCGATGAGCTGTACCCGCTTGTCGATCAGAAAGGCTACCATCAATCGAAGCCATTTGCAAAATTTGAGGATCTGCGGGTTGAGGCACTTGAGCTTTGTGCACGTGCAGGCTGCTGGATAAAGTACGGTCATTCGGAGGTTGGCAGTTTCACCAAGGAGGGGGAGGATTTTGAACAGCATGAGATAGAATTTCTTCCCACTACCGTTGATGTTGCTGTTGAGCAGATGATTATAGCCAAGTGGATACTGAGGATGCTGGGTTACAAATACGGCGTTGAAATCAGCTTTGCACCGAAGATAACAGTTGGCAAGGCAGGTTCGGGCATGCATGTGCACCTGCTTATAGAAAAGGAGGGCCGTAATGTTCTGGTTGAGAATAGCCGGCTGAGTGATACGGCCAGGAAGGCAATTGCAGGCATTCTTGATGTTTCGAAGGCACTCACGGCATTCGGGAATACAATACCAACATCATATTTAAGGCTGGTACCTCATCAGGAGGCACCAACCAATATATGCTGGGGCGACAGGAACAGGTCGGTGCTGATAAGGGTCCCGCTTGGCTGGATAGGTGCATCAGATATGATTCGCGATGCTAATCCTGCCGACAAGAGCCAGATACCCGAGATAACCTCGAGGCAGACTTTTGAGCTGAGGTCGCCTGATGGTTCGGCCGATATCTATTGCCTTATGGCAGGCATAGTGACAGGTATTCAGCACGGACTTGAGATGGAAAATGCCCTTGAGCTTGCCCAAAAGCTCTATGTCGACTATAATATTTTCAGGGAGCCAGCCAGGGGTGCCGGCAAGAAACTCGATGCCCTTCCCGCATCATGCTGGGAATCAGCCGAAGCTCTTCTCGCGCAGAGGTCGGTATTCGAAAAGGGGGGTGTTTTTCCGCCGGGAATGATTGACAATATAGTCAGGAAGCTGAAGGCGTACGAAGACAAGGATATGAGTGAGCGATTGTACGGGAAGAATGAAGAGATCCACGAACTTGTCATGAAGTTCCTGCATTGCAGCTAAGGTCATGTTTACTGCTTTCCATCTCGGCGTTTGCTGCCTTGATACTTACATTAAGCTCAAATCCTATAAGCAGTGCTATTGAATTAAGGTACAGCCATACCAGAATTACCATAAGAGTTCCGACAGAGCCATAAAGCTTGTTGTACTGGCCGTAGTTATTCACGTAGGCACTGAATCCCAGCGATGTAATAATGAATAAAATGGTGGCAATAATTGAGCCTGGGGAAAAGAACCTGAATTCCGATCTTTTTGCCGGTGCCAGATAGTAGAGACACGATATTGCAAGGAACAGGAGGGCGATATTCACGAATATCCTGAGAGTTTTGCTTATATGCGGGAATGTTGCCGATTCAATCATGTCGAGTTCAACCAATCGTGTGGTAATCATTTTCCCGCCAATCAGAAAAGCCCCTGAGAGTGCAATTAGAACCATGACAATTGCCAGAAGGACTATGGAGATTTTTCTCTGTTCAATCCATGAGCGGGAATTGAAGTGATGTGCGGAAACCACAAATGCATTTATCAGCGCATGAATTCCGTTAGTGGAGAAGATTACTGTTGTCACGAGCATGAAAATAAGCAGTGACCCGCTCTTTCGGGTTATTACGTCAATTATTGTCGTTTCGAGGAATCTATATGCATTTACGGGCATTATTGATTCAAAAAGGACGATGAGTTCCTCCTGGAAATTGCTTACCGGGATGAAGGGGATAAGGGTAAACATGAATATTGAAGCAGGGAGTAGTGCCATCAGGAAGTTAAATGCAATTGATGAAGCCCTTGTTACCAGAACCCCCTTTTTTAGGCCCCGCGTAACAAACCTCACCACCTCAGCCAGTGGTACTCCTTCAAACCCGGGGAGAACCACCTGCCGGAAACGTTGTGAGCCGTTGTATTTTATGATACTCCTTAGTTTTTCCATGTTTCAGTAGGCCTTAAGGCTCATATCAAGGCTGCTTATCTGGTGGGTGAGAGCACCTACCGAGATAAAATCGACTCCACATAGTGCAAACGACCTTACGGTTTCAAGTGTTATTCCACCTGATGATTCGGTTTCAAAGCGTCCGTTTACCATTTCAACTGCCCTGAGTGTATCGTCGGCAGAGAAATTATCGAACATAATCCGGTCGACACCTCCGGTTCTTAATATTTCGGCCACATCATCAATATTCCGGGCTTCGATTTCCACCTTGAGGCTGAGTCCCTTTTCCTTAAGGTATTTCCGGGTTCTGTCAATGGCGGCTGCAATACTGCCTGCAAAATCAATGTGATTATCCTTTATCATCACCATATCGTACAATCCCATCCTGTGATTCATTCCGCCTCCTATTCTTACGGCCTCTTTTTCAAGCATACGCAATCCGGGCGATGTTTTCCTGGTGTCGAGGATTTTGGCCCTGGTTCCTTCAACAGCCTTGACATATTTTGATGTTTGGGTGGCGATTCCGCTCATTCGCTGCAGGATATTAAGGGTGAGCCTCTCGGCGCGAAGTATTGACTGGTGGAGTCCGGTAACTTCGAACACCACGTCGCCCTGAGTAATAGTGTCGCCGTCGTTGAAAAACCTTATTATACCGAGCCGGCTGTCAGTCTGCCTGAAGACCTCCATCGCTGCCCTCATACCGGCCAGCACACCCTCCTGTTTCGCCAGTAGTCTCGCTGTGCCTGCGGCATCGGGGTTTATGCATGCCAGAGAAGTATGGTCGCCTTCTCCCACATCCTCAATAATTGCTTCGGAAATAACTCTTTCAAGTAGTCTGTCTGCCATCATCAGGGTCGATTCTGATCTGGTGGATCAACACTCCTTCAGCGGTTTTCTTCAGGAGCAGGTAAACCCTGAAGGTAGCTTTTTCGGTTTTCAGACTGCCAATCGCAAAGTAGGCATCATTCTTTGAGCCCTGATGCCTGATGGAAAAGTCCTTTACCGGGTTGGAGGCAAAGAAATCCTTAAGAATTGCTTCAGCATTTGGCTTTCTGTAGAAATCCTCCTTGTTGAGCAGCACTAATTCAACAGTGGGGTTAAGGTAGCGAACAAGTTCGGTTGCGTTGCCAGTCTTGAATGCCATAGCAATTCCCGGAGGTATTTTGTCCGATTCCTGTGCGAATACGAAGAGAGTGAGAAAAAAGAGTACCGGAACCAGCATAAAGAGTCTTCTCATTGTAAACGCTGTTTTGTTTAACACATTCTGCCGTCAGTCACAAATGTACTTATTTTAATGCAAATGGCGGCAATCTGAGCTTCAATCACTGTTTTTTATTAACGATTATACTTGTTACTTTTGTCTTGAGGCATTTGTTGAGGTGATGGCGAAGCATTAAGGATGATGAAGGTTTATTTCATTCAAACGGGTAAAACCAGTGAAAAGCATGTTGCCGACGGAGTTGAGCAGTATGTAGCCCGGATCAGGCGTTCCATACCCTTTGAAACCATTACAGTACCTGCTGTCAGGAATTCACGTGCGATGCCGGCAGAAGAGGTTAAGAAGCGGGAAGGACAGGCTATCATGTCAGTCATCCCTTCCGACTCTTATGTAATTCTTCTCGATGAGAGGGGCACTGAGTATTCCACCACAGAATTTGCATCATTTATGCGCAGGTCGTTGTCGGGCACCAGGAGGAATATTTGCTTCGTTTCGGGGGGGGCCTGGGGATTCTCACAGGAAGCATACGGACGGGCCGATATGAAACTTTCACTTTCAAAGCTTACATTTCCTCACCAGTTGGTACGGTTGTTATTTATGGAACAGCTTTACCGTGTTCTCACACTGATTGAGGGGAAACCTTATCATCATGAATAAATGACCAAATGAAAATCGAGAGGAAGAGTCTGGCCAGATATCTGGTACTGATACTCCTGTTCCTTCTGGCGGCAGTCTCGGAACGGATTTACTTCGGAGAAACCGAATACAGGATTCTCACAAGGCGGGCTGAAAAGACTGTGGCCAGAAAATCGGAAAAGATGCTGGCTGCCCTTGAGACACTCAGGGAGACAGGTTTCACTGATGAATCAATAAGGCTGCTTTCCGGACGGATTGATTTTGAGGCTCTTGACAGGCAGGGAATTACACTGCTGGTGTTCAGCGATGATTCTCTGGTATTCTGGAGCAACAACTCTATGGAGATACCGGAAGGGTTGCCCGGCAAAACAGCCAGAGGCGGGGTGTTATTCATTCATAACGGGTATTTCCTGGCACATAGCGTTGAATCAGCGGGAAAGGTTTATGTAGGCCTTCTAAGACTATACTGCAGGTATGATATAGTTAACTCACATATCAGAAGGGGATTTCCCGAGTTTTACGGATTGCCGGCAGC
>VGGM01000034.1 GCA_016868515.1 Bacteroidota bacterium
GTAATATCTCCTCACCGGCCTGTTTTAATAAGACCCGTGATATCTCCGTGCCGAATGGAACCGCAAACCTGGTATTCCTTTTGCTGAAGGAACCTTTTCTGTTGACCAGCATTATTCCGCCGGCAAGTGTTAATAAAACAACAGTAACTATTAATACCGACCTGCCATTCATAATCTGCAACTAAAAAGCCATCCTCTTCTTCCTTAGCCATGAGTAAAGTAATCCTGCAACGGCAAGCAGAAGAACAGGCACAATAATATTTAAGATTCTGATTACCCCCAGGTTTTTCCTGACAAATGCCTTATCCAGCAGTCTTAGCCTCATTTCGCGCGACCTAAGCTCCATAAGTCCGTTATCATCTACCAGCCAGTTCAGTGAGTTAATTATAAAATCCTTGTTACCGAAAGTCTGCATGGTGTATCTGTCCTGCCCCAACGGCAACGGCACGGCCGATCCGCCCGAGACTGATACCTCATTCCTGATTATGTTACCATCGGCCACAACAATCTGCCTTGTGGGGACACTCGTTTCCATAACCTGAACCGCGTCGGTTATTCCCGGTATCAGTCTATTGCGGAACACTGACGTGAAGGTCCCCTCAAGTATTACCGCAACAGGGATATTCTTCCTGGTGAATTCACTTACTCCGGGCGGACTGTTCGTTTCGTTAAGCGAGATCAGTACAGGCGGGTTTATGGTTCGTGAATAGGCTGAGGAAGTGAGTATTATACTCTTCTTTACTGCGGTATCAAGACCTACCGTATCGATACTGTTCACAAATTCACCCTTAACCCTGTTGATGTTCCGTGTAACCGGGTGACCAGGTGAGGGAACAAGCAGCGGATAGTATGGCCATGGAACAGGGGTAATCTGCGACTGGTTATTTGGACCGAGAATCTTCAGAGGTATTCTTAAACACTCAATATCCTGAACTATTGCAGGGTTAATGCGGGCACCGTACCTGAACAGCATATCACCCAACCCGAGTGGATTATAGAAGGCAACCGTCTCGCCATACGCAAGACTGTCAGAGTCGACATAAACCTCTTCGGCAAGCCAGAGTACCCTGCCGCCTTTCATAATGTACTGGTCGATTACGAACTTGTCGGCTTCGGAAAATGGTCTGTCAGGGCCTGCAACAATTATTGCGGCGAAGTTGTCAAGTATTCCGGGTCTTCCTCCTATTACTCCCCTGTCAACAGTGAAAAAGCGGGCCATATCGATGGTGATATCGGCAACCTCAATCTCACTGTATTCACCATGTCCTTCAATAAAGGCCACCCTGTAAATAGTATCGGCAGCAAGTGTCGCAATGGTCTGAATCATCTCATATTCAAGACCTTCCATTGAATGAAGCAGGTTTTGTTCAGCAGGCAGGGAAGGATTGTTTTTAAGGAAGTTCACAGGAACCTCAATCCCGTTATAATTGACTATCATTCCCGGGAATATCATTCTGGTAGTTGTGCCTCCCTCCTCATCACCTGCCTGAACGTTTACCGGGGTAAGTCCCTTGTTTATCAGTTCCATCTGCACAGAGTTCCTCTGGCGCTGATTGCCCTCTTCTGAGGGATTGATAAAATCGTAGCCAACCTTTCTGCCGGAAATAACCCTGAACTCATACAGCATGTCCCTGACTGCACGTCGCATCTTCTTAAAGGCCACAGGCATCTCGCCATCGAGATACACCTGGATATAAACCTCATTCTCAAGGTCTGAAAGGATACTTTTGGTTTGTTGTGAAAGGGTGTATCTGCGGTCACCGGTAAGATCGAGCCTGATATTGAATCGCGAAACCAGGAATCCGGCAGCCACCGAAATAGAGACTATAACAAAGAATCTCAGCAATGCCTTTTTCTCCATACTAACTCTTCCTCCATTTACGTGAGTTAAGAACAAGCCTGGTAGCCTCATTGAAGATTACCACCACCACAACAAAGTATGCTATATCGCCAATATCAATAACTCCCCTGCTGAGCGAACGGTAATGTTCATTAATGCCCAGACCGGTAATGAACTCGTCTGCTTTTTTTAGGCCGGGCAGGTAAGCCAAATAGTCAAACCCTGTAAACATAATGAAGCAGATTATTACGGCTGTGATGAATGAAACAACCTGGTTTTCGGTGACGGATGAAGCAAAAAGACCGATGGCGGCATATACGGCGGCGAGGAAAAACAATCCGGTCATCGAACCCCAGGTTCCGCCAACATCAAGATTCCCCTTCGGGTCGCCTGAGTACCACACAGTGAGGTAGGAAACGGCCAGCGGCAGTAAAGCCAGAAGGACCAGGGTAACCGATGCGAGGTACTTTCCGGCAACAATGCGCAATTCGGTAATGGGCCTCGAGTAAAGCAGTTCGATGGTACCAAGGCGTTTCTCTTCCGATATCATTCTCATTGTTACTGCCGGAACCAGGAACAGGAACACCCATGGAGATATGAGGAAGACCGTTTCGAGGCTTGCATAACCGCTTTCGGGTATGTTAAGCTCGCCCGGAAAGACCCACATGAACAGGGCATTTACAACCAGGAAAACCGATATGACTATGTATCCGGTCAGGCTGCCGAAAAAGCCACCAAGTTCCTTTTTGTATATCGCAAACATATAAATCTATAGTGTCGCAAATATATTCAATTAAGGGCAACAATTCACCTGATAACCGGCGGCTGCCTGGCATCGGCAATGTCGATAAGGCTGATACCCCTGAAATAGAACGAAAGTATCCGTTCAAACGAATAACCCTGCCGTGCCATCTCCATTGCTCCCTCCTGGCACATTCCCACACCGTGCCCGTATCCCCGGCCATCAATTATTACTGAGTCGCCCGAAGCAATGAGACTGAAAAATGATGACCTCAGACCGAATTCTGTTCTGACCGACCTCACGGGAATCTGAATACCATTGCCGGGCACGAAGAATGGTTTTCTGACATCCTGATTGAAAGAGATGGCCCCCGGCGAGGCCGGATCGCCTGTGAAATCGTTCTTCCTGAGGAAGTTTATCCAGGCGCCGGTGGTTAATGAGGCCCGCCAGGTGGCGTTCCGGGAAGAGAGGCAGAAAGGATCGGCTACACTCTGCAGATGCGGCAGGCTGGTGACCCATGCATCTGATGCCGAAGCAGTTTCACCACCGCAGTTTGAATGAAATGCCGGAAGTGCAGGAACCGAGTCGGACGTAACCATCACAATGCCCGATGTCTCCTTAACAGCACCCGTGACATCTTCGTCGCGAATAATCCCGTGATATGCCTGGCAATGTACATCGTCACATATATTGTAACCGTCAGCTGCATGTTTGGAGAGATTTTGCCAGGCGAAGGTACGTGCCAGCACCGCCTGCGCCTTGTAGAATTCCCGGTGCCGTCCAGGGCCACCCTCGGCAAGCACCACCCCGGGGAGGTAAGATTCAATATCAGTTTCATTCAACAGCAAAAAAATGCCGTTGTCATTCCTGCACACCATCGAACCCTTATACTGCCTCTCTCCTGCCACTCCCGGTACTGAAACCGAAAAAGAGTGCGATGTTTCAGCGGAACCCGCGGGTGCGAACCTCACCGAATCGGCTATGACCCCCCGCCCGGTTCCCCACTTGACGGCCACCCTTCCTTCCGACGCAAATAGTATAACAGGTTTTGTCGGTGCGATTCTGACATCCTCCATTCCGGGAATTTCCATCATATACTCACCGGTTCGTACCGCAAAAACAACAGTCTCAGGTTTCAGGGCAGCATGAAGTCGTATTCTTACAGTGCTTCCTTCCAGGTGCGCCGGCAGCGTTACGATTAATGCAGAGAAAAGGAGTATTTGCAGTTCAATTCTTTTCATTCATAATTGATTTTAATGAGGCTGCCATATCATTCGCCACCCTTTCAGAAGCCCCGGGACCGCCCATCATCTGCCTTATTTCGCCGTAATGCCTGCGTATGATATCCCTTTTCCACCCTCCCCTTATGAGTGAATTAAGTTCCTTCACTATCATTCTTTCATTCAGGTCGCCCTGTATGAGTTCCTTCACCACCTCCTTGTCCATCAAAAGATTAACCAGTGAAATAAACCTTACCTTAACAAGTAGCCGTGCAAGGTAATATGATATATGGCCCGCCCTGTAGCATACAACCTGAGGAGCCCCGATCAGAGCTGCTTCAAGGGTCGATGTGCCTGACTTAACAAGTGCTGCCTCTGAAACTGCTAGTATCTCGTAGGTCTTGTTATAGATCAGCTTCACCTCTCTGGTACCAATGATTCTGTGGTAGAGATCTTCGGGTATACCGGGAGTTGCAGCCACTACAAACTGATAATCGGGATAGTAACCTGTAATTGCCACCATCCCGGGAAGTATCCTCTTTACCTCCTGCACCCGGCTTCCGGGCAGCAGGGCTATAACAGGTTTGCCGGCCAGCCCGAGTAACCCGGTAACCGACCCTTTGTTGCACAACAGCTCCCTGTGCCTTTCAATCTCATCAACCAGAGGGTTGCCGAAATAGTGCACAGGGTATTCATGACGGCTGAAATACTCAATCTCAAACGGCAAAATGCTGTATAGCCTCGTTACGTACTTCCTCAGCAGCGCTATTCTCGACTCCTTCCATGCCCACACCTTCGGGGCAATGTAGTAGAATACCGGAATACCCAGGCCATGCGCATATGCCGCCATCTTAAGGTTAAACCCCGGGTAGTCGATGAGAATCAGCACGTCGGGGTTTATCCGGGAAATCATTTTCCGGCATTCAGCCATACTTCTCCTTATGGCCCGGATATTCACCAGAACCTCCCAGAATCCCATGAACGCGGTAGCCCGGTAATGGGCCAGAAGGACGGCACCCGCTTTTTCCATAAGGTCGCCACCCCTGCACCATATCTCAGCTCCGGAATCAGCCTTCCTGAGTCCCTTTATCAGGTTCGACCCGTGCAGGTCGCCCGAAGCTTCACCGGCAATTATCAGATACCTCATGTTTTAATATTATTGCGGAACCGGGGCCACCCCGAACCATGTGGCCCTCTGCAAAAAAATCAGCTGAACTTGATGATAAAAACAAGAATGGCCCATACAATTGTGGTACCAAGAATCCCCCTGGAAGCCCTGAGAATGTCAAGCCTGTTGAACAGAAGGAAAGCAAAAACATTGGCAAAAACCGAAACACTGAGAGCATTCGTCAACGCCCCTGAAATCACAAGTCTGTCAAAAAACTCACCTGCACTCATTCCGTCCGATTTCCAAAGGTAAAAACCCGTCATCACCACCAGCGGAATCACTACCCCCGCCAGAATGCCGGTAAATATGCGGTCATATTTTTGCCACCTGTTCATCTCTGAATTTCGATTTAAGTTCATCAATATAGCCGTGGGCCGTCATGTCAACCGAAACCGGCACCACAGAAACATAGCCGTTCGAAATGGCCCACTCATCGGTGTCACCCGACTCAGGTTCATGATTATTGAAGACCCCTGTAAGCCAGTAATATGTCTTCCCCATCGGGTCTTTCCGCTTCTCAAATTCCTCCCTCCAGTTGCCCCTGGCCTGCCGGCATATCCTTAATCCCTTTATCTCCTCTTCGGGAACCGCGGGAATATTCACATTGAGGCATACCCCGCGCGGAAGCGGGTTAGCAGCAACATGACTCATCACCAGCCTGATATACTTCTTGCACGCCGAAAAATCGGCACTGGGTGAGAAACTGTTCAGCGAAAAACCCACCGAGTCAATCCCGTACAGACACCCTTCAATGGCAGCAGCCATGGTTCCTGAATACAGAACACTTACCGATGCATTGGCACCATGGTTGATGCCCGATACCACCCAGTCGGGCTTCCGGTCAAGCAACTGATTGATTGCCAGCTTAACGCCATCGGTGGGGGTGCCACTGCAGGCATATATGGTGTGCCTCTCATTCTGCTCAAGCATTTTCACCCTTAGGGGCGACTTAACCGTCAGCGCCTGCGACATTCCCGACATGCTTTCGGTGGTCGATATCAATACAACCCGTCCGAATTCCTCCATCACCTCAAGCAGCTTCCTGAGCCCTGCCGCATACAAACCATCATCGTTTGTAAGCAGTATGAGCCTCTCCTTTTTTTCCTTATCCATAATTATGTGAGTTGGCCTACAAATATAGGGAATTAGCCTTTCCGATACTTTATTGTCGGTGTGGTTCTCAATCATTTTTTATAATTTGTTACTTTTGCAAATCCTTATGAATAATTAACACCCTTTTCGTTATGAAGATTTCCTTTAACTGGCTTAAAGAGTATATCGACCTCCCGGTCTCGCCCGATGAGCTTTCAGGTATACTAACCAGCCTCGGCCTTGAAGTTGAAGAGGTTGAGGAGTGGGAATCGGTACCGGGCGGACTGAAGGGCGTGGTTATTGGCAAGGTGGTTGAATGCCGGAAGCACCCCGACGCCGATAAACTGACCGTAACCAGGGTCGACGCCGGTGGACCCGAACTGCTGCAGATTGTATGCGGTGCTCCCAACGTGGCAGCAGGACAGAAGGTGCCGGTTGCTCTGCCCGGCACAATAATCCGGAAGGGTGATCAGGAATTTGAAATCAGGAAATCGAAAATAAGAGGAGAAATCTCTGAAGGGATGATCTGTGCCGAAGATGAACTGGGGCTCGGTCCCGCACACGAAGGGATTATGGTTCTCGAACCCTCGGTATTGCCAGGCACTCCTGCAGCCGAATATTTCAGGGTTCAACATGATATAATATTTACAATAGGACTTACCCCAAACCGTATCGACAGCGGGTCTCATTTCGGAGTCGCCCGCGATGTGGCAGCTTTCCTCAGTATCTCACGTAAAACCCGGGCTAATTTCCCCGATATCTCTTCGTTCAGTGTCGACAGCAATGAACTGGTGATACCTGTAGAGATAGAGAACCGTAATGCCTGCCAGCGTTACAGCGGTATTACTGTTTCGGGTGTAACAGTCGGCGAATCGCCCGAATGGCTCCGTAACCGGCTACGGGCTGTTGGTCACCAGCCAATTAACAATATTGTCGATATCACCAATTTCGTCCTCCTCGAGATGGGTCAGCCGCTGCACGCATTCGATGCAGCCAGGGTTAAGGGTAATAAGGTTGTGGTTAGGAACCTGCCGGCAAAAACCAGATTTGTTACCCTCGACGGTGTTCAGCGTGAACTTAGCCCTGACGACCTGATGATATGCAATGCCCACGAACCCATGTGTATCGCAGGGGTATTCGGCGGTCTGAACTCGGGTGTTACTGAGGGAACCCGAAACATCTTCCTTGAATCAGCATGGTTCAGCCCGGTTTCAGTAAGACGTACATCAAAAAGGCACGGACTTCACACCGATGCATCATTCAGGTTCGAACGTGGCGCCGACATTGACATAACCGTTAATGCTCTTAAAAGGGCGGCTGTAATGATCAGGGAAATTGCCGGAGGCAGAATATCGTCAGACATTGTAGATGTCTATCCGGTAACAGCTCCCGAAAGGCTTGTAAAGGTAACCTACTATAATATCAACAGACTGATTGGCAAAACCATAGAACCCTCCGTAATAAAAAAGATTCTCCTTTCACTCGATTTCAGCATCACCGAAGAGACTACCGGCGGCATTACTCTTTCGGTTCCCCTGTACAGGGTCGATGTTACAAGGGAAGCCGATGTTATTGAGGAGATTCTCAGGATTTACGGTTTCAACAATATTGAAACCGGCGAACACCTCAGCTCAACACTTTCATATTTACGCAAACCCGACAGGGAGAAGGCCGTTAATACAATTGCCGACATGCTTGCTGCCAACGGCTTCTTCGAAATAATGTCGAACTCCCTGGTCCCTTCATCGTGGTTCGCCGACAACCCTGATTTCGACCCCGGAAACCTGGTTCTCCTTGCCAATCCGCTTAGCAACGACCTTAACGCCATGCGTCAGTCATTGCTGCCTGGCGGATTAAACGCCATTGCATGGAACATTAACCGCCAGAACCTGAACCTGCGGCTTTTTGAGTTTGGCACCTGCTACAGAAGCCGGAAGGAGAAAAGCCTTACATCGCCTGTCGATAACTTTGTTGAAACCTCTGAACTCGATCTGTTTATCAGCGGTTCGCGTTTGCCATCATCATGGAACAATCAGGAGGTTCCTGCTGATATATACCTAATGAAATCATACATTGAAATGATTATCAGGCGAATGGGCGTCGACCCGGCCAAAACTTCCAAGGGGTTTACTGAAAAGGGTTATTATGCCGGATCAATAACGTGGATCTACGCAGGTATCGAAATTGCCACAGCAGGTATGATCTCAAAGACTTATCTTAATAACTTCGATATCAGGCAGGATGTTGTTCATGGCCACATCAACTGGGAAGCTCTGCTTTCTCAGCTCAAAAACAATGTGATAGTACATAAACCTCTTCCGAAATATCCCTCGGTAAGACGCGACCTCGCACTTATTGTCGACAAATCGGTAAGATTTGAAGACCTCAGAAAGCTGGCAGTCGATACTGAAAGGAACCTTCTCCGCGAAGTGGGCCTCTTTGATGTGTACGAGCATGAGTCACTGGGGGAAGGTAAAAAGTCATATGCCCTTAATTTCGTACTGCGCGACGACCTGCGTACACTCAATGACAAAACAATTGACAAGGCTATGAACAACATAGCAAAGGCATTTGAAACCGGCTTTGGCGCAGTTATCAGAAAATGACACTATCTGACAGGATCATGGTACTGAAGGGTGATATCACCCTCGTTGATGCCGAGGCAATCGTCAATGCTGCCAATTCATCACTGCTTGGCGGTGGCGGGGTTGACGGAGCCATACACACGGCTGCCGGCCCGGGTCTGCTCGAGGAGTGCAGGAACCTTAACGGCTGTGCCGTTGGAGAGGCAAAGGTTACCGGGGGGCACAACCTTAAGGCACGGTATGTAATTCACACAGTGGGCCCGGTATGGCGGGGAGGCGCCCGTGATGAACATGAACTGCTGGCTTCATGCTACAGAAACTCCCTTAAACTGGCCGCTGATATGAAAATCAAATCGGTGGCCTTTCCTGCTATTTCAACCGGTGTCTACGGCTTCCCTGCCGACCAGGCATCATTGATTGCCGTAAAGGAACTCAGAAGAATCCTCCGGAGGGAGAAATTCCCGCAAATGGTTTACCTGCTGGCTTTCTCAGAACAGCAGTACAACCTCTATATTAAAACTCTGAAGGAATGCTGAAGTCAACAGCAGGAAAG
>VGGM01000035.1 GCA_016868515.1 Bacteroidota bacterium
AATGCAGCATCTGGGTTGCAACAATTACCGGCTTTCGCCTCTCTATACATTTGGTGATTATCATTCTCTGTATACCGGGAATCTTCTCATAGGGAATCTCAATGGCCAGATCACCCCTTGCTACCATTATACCGTAAACGTTATCAAGTATTTCATCAATGTTGTCTACTCCCTCCTGGTTCTCTATCTTGGCAATGATTTTTGCCTTTCCCCCGAATTCATCGAGAACCGACTGCACATCAATTACATCCCGGGCGCTTCTCACAAATGAATGGGCAATAAACGCAATATCCTCAGCAGCGGCAAACTCAATGAATTCCCTGTCCCTTTCACTTACCGATGGCAACGCGAACCTCACTCCCGGTACATTAAGGCTTTTCCTGGAGCCGATACATCCATCGTTGGTTGCAACACACTCCAGTATATTGCCATCCTTCGACTCTATAACAAGCTCAACCTCTCCGTCATCAATAAGAATGGATGAACCTACCGGTACATCATCAGTAAACCCCGGATAGTTGACGAATATGCAGGCCTGTGTGGTAATCGCATCCGGATCGCCCATTATCTTAATCTTCTGTCCCCTCTCCACCTTAATCGGTGAATCACTCTTTGTAGTTCTGATCTCCGGGCCTTTGGTATCAAGAATAAAAGGTATCCTGTCCGATACCTTACGGCCGTTCTCAATAATCTTCAACGCACCCTCTGCGTTGAGATGTGCCGAATTTATTCTTATGGCATCCATTCCGGCTTCGAAAAGCTCTCTTATAAACTCGGGTTCACACCTTTTGTCCGAAATTGTTGCTACAATCTTGGTTCGTTTCCTGTTCATGCTGATATCTTTATAATAGCCTCAACAGCAAGTCTGTAACCATCCATTCCAAGGCCCATCACCGAACCGCGGCAGAAACGGCCTGTCAGGCTTGTATGTCTGAATTCCTCCCTTGAAAGCAGGTTGGTAATATGAACCTCTATGACGGGGATCTTTACCATGGCTATCGCATCGGCTATGGCCACCGAAGTATGGGTGTAGGCTGCAGGGTTGATAATTATCCCGTCGCTTTCTGCCCCTGCCTTCTGTATCGCAGTTACGATTTCTCCCTCAATGTTTGACTGATAAAATGAGATATTGAAATCGGGATATAGTCCCTGAAGTCTTCCCATGTATGTATCGAAATCAATGCTTCCGTACTTCTCAGGTTCCCTCTTGCCAAGCATGTTCAGGTTGGGGCCGTTGATAATGGTTATTCTCAATTTCATGTTCAGATTTCCAGATTGAGTACTCATATTTCCACAGGCAAAATTAACCATTAACCTCAATATTTATCGCCTGATCCGGGTATTCGAGTAAATTTACAACTTAAATACTCCTCTACGATGCTATGGGCAAAACAGAAGAATGGGATATATGGATCAAAAGATTCTCGACTTATCTGAAGCTCGAGAAGTCGCTTTCACAGAACAGCATCGAAGCTTACACCAACGATGTGGTTAAACTGAAGCGGTTTATGGTTAACGGGTTAAGCCCGGAATCTGTTACGTATAACGATTTGCGAAGATTTCTGGCGACTTACGGTGAAGAAAATGGTAACGCCAGAACTCAATCAAGGCTTCTCTCGGGTATAAGGGCGTTTTACAGGTACTTGCTTCTGGAGAATGTGATCAGGGAAAACCCGGCATCGCTTATCGACTCACCCCGGATAGGATTCCGCTTGCCAGAGGTGCTGGCAGTTGAGGAGATTGACAGAATAATTGATGCAATCGATCTGAGTAAACCGGAGGGTCACAGGAATAAGGCCATAATTGAGACCCTGTACGGCTGTGGTGTCAGGGTAAGTGAACTTGTTAATATAAGGCTCACCGATATACACACCGATGAGGGCTATATTGTTGTTACAGGAAAGGGCAACAAGCAAAGACTGGTGCCTGTCAGCGACAAGGCTCTCACTGAAATAAAGCTATATCTCGAAACACGGAACCATCTCCCGGTAATCACCGACCGCAACATTCTTTTTCTTAACAGAAGGGGCAAAAAACTTACCAGGGTGATGATTTTCACCATTATCAGAGATCTTGCTGCCAGAGCAGGAATCAGGAAGAAAATCAGCCCGCACACATTCCGCCATTCGTTTGCAACCCATATGGTTGAGGCCGGGGCAGACCTCAGGGCAGTTCAGGAAATGCTTGGCCATGAATCAATTCTCACAACCGAGATATACACTCATATCGACCGGAGTTACCTTAAGGACACGCTGATTCTCTTCCATCCCAGGGCATGATACGGCCACCAGCCCAAATCGCACCAACCCTATTCAGTTTTTTCCGGTTTTTTATTACCTTTGCACCTGTTTTTGAAAAATCAGATGTATACAATAATAGTTAACGATTAAATCTATGTCAAAAGTAAAAAGAGTTTACAGCTTCGGAAACAAGAAGGCTGAAGGAAATGCCGGGATGAAAAATCTCCTTGGCGGCAAGGGTGCTAACCTTGCAGAGATGTGCCTGCTCGGACTGCCGGTTCCTGCAGGTTTTACAATAACTACCGATACCTGCACCGAGTACTATGGAAACAACAATCAGCTTCCCGCGGGGCTGATGGAAGAGGTGTGGGAAGCCATGAAGCAGACCGAGCAGATCATGGGCATGAAATATGGCGATTCTGTTAATCCACTGCTCATGTCATGCCGCTCGGGTGCACGCAGTTCCATGCCAGGAATGATGGATACCGTTCTTAACATCGGTCTCTGCTCATCAACCATTCCCGGTATCATCAAAAAAACCAACAATCCACGGTTCGTGTGGGACTCCTACCGAAGGCTTATTATGATGTATGCCGACGTGGTAATGGAGAAGGCCGAAGGTATTGAGGCCCCCAACGGTGTAGGTATCCGTAAGCAGCTCGATGAGATGCTAGACCATTTCAAACATGAAAGAAAACTCCATTCCGACACCGACCTGTCATCAGACGATCTGAAGAAGCTGGCCGAAATGTTCAAGGCAAGAATCAAAGAGTACTTCGGCAAAGAGTTCCCCGATGATGCAAAAGAGCAGCTTATCGGCAGTATCAAGGCAGTATTCAAGAGCTGGAACGGCAAGAAAGCCGTATCATACCGTCGTATCGAAGGTATTCCCGACGAGTGGGGAACCGCGGTTAACGTCCAGGCAATGGTATTCGGAAACATGGGCGACTCATCGGCTACCGGTGTCGCTTTTACCAGGAACCCCGCCACCGGCGAAGACCTGTTCTATGGCGAATGGCTCGTGAACGCTCAGGGCGAAGACGTGGTTGCAGGTATCCGCACCCCCAGCCCGCTCAACGATTCAACCAAAAACGAACAGAACAAGCACCTCCACAGCATGGAAGAGGTGATGCCAGGTATCTATAAGGAACTCTTCGACATACGTAACTCTCTCGAGAAGTCGTTCCGCGACATGCTCGATATCGAGTTCACAATTCAGGAAGGAACCCTCTACATGCTCCAGTGCCGTGCCGGCAAGAGAACCGGTACCGCAGCCCTCAACATGGCTATGGACATGCTCAAGGAAGGTCTCATCGACGAGAAGAGGGCCGTACTGCGCGTCGACCCCTCACAGCTCGACGAACTCCTCCACCCGATATGCGACCCCGCACAGGAGAGCAAACACAACCCGCTGGTCAAGGGTCTCCCCGCAGGACCGGGTGCCGCTGTCGGCAAGGTGGTATTTACCGCTGAAGATGCCGTGGCTTGGGCAAGAAAAGGTGAGAAGGTTATTCTCCTCCGCGAAGAAACCAACCCCGAAGATGTCGAGGGTATGAGAGCCGCAGAAGGTATCCTTACCGCACGCGGTGGTATGACATCACACGCTGCCCTCGTGGCCCGCGGATGGGGTAAGTGCTGCGTTGTAGGTGCCGGTGGACTCAGTGTTGACGCCGGTAAGAAAATCGCTAAAGTATCAGGAACTGACAAGGTTATTAAGGAGGGCGACCTCATCACACTGAACGGAACCAGGGGTCACGTATATCAGGGTGCTATTCCGTTGATGGATGCAACCGAAAACCCACGCTTCCAGGAATTCATGAAGATGGCCGACAAGTACCGCACCATGGGTGTCAGAACCAACGCCGACACACCCGAGGATGCAGCCCTGGCACTCAGCTTCGGAGCAGAAGGTATCGGTCTCTTCCGTACCGAGCATATGTTCTACGGCAAAGGATCGGAAGAGCCTCTCTTCCTCCTCAGGAAAATGATCCTCAGCGATGGCGAGAAAGAGCGCAGACTGGCTCTCGACGAACTGTCAGGTTTTGTCAAGAAGGATATCAAGGCCACAATGGTGGCAATGAACGGTCAGCCTGTAACATTCAGGCTCCTCGATCCGCCGCTCCACGAGTTCGTGCCACAGAGCCGCGAAAAGCAGGAAGAACTTGCTAAAGCACTCGGTATCAAGCTTGAGGATGTTGTAAAACGTGGTGAAGTTCTTCACGAGTCAAACCCGATGATGGGCCACAGGGGTGTACGGCTTGGCGTTACCTATCCCGAGATCAGCGAAATGCAGATCCGTGCCATCTTCGAGGCTACAGCTGAACTGCTTAAGGAAGGCAAACAGCCGAAACCTGAGATTATGGTTCCCGTTACCTGCGATGTTGCCGAACTCGATTTCACTAAAAAAATCGTCGACAAGGTTTATGCAGAGGTGTGCAATAAATTTGGAATCAAGGAGATAAGCTACCTGTACGGTACTATGATCGAGATTCCGAGGGCTACCCTCCTCGCCGACCGCATGGCAAAATCATCACAGTTCTTCTCATTCGGTACCAACGACCTCACCCAGATGACCTACGGCTTCAGCCGTGACGATACCGGTGGGTTCCTTCATGATTATATCGACAAGAAGATCCTTGCTGCCGACCCGTTCCAGACTATCGACCAGGATGGCGTTGGCCAGCTGATTACCATGTCTGTAGCAAAAGGACGTGCCACACGTCCCGACCTTAAGGTTGGTATCTGCGGTGAGCAGGGTGGCGATCCTGCTTCGGTTGAGTTCTGCTACAAGCAAGGCCTCACATACGTCAGTTGCTCACCTTTCAGGGTTCCAATTGCACGGCTGGCAGCCGCTCAGGCAGCTATCAAGGCCGCTAAATAGGAAGATACTCAGGGAGTAATCCCCTCACAGTAATAACCGCCCCGTGCCTTACGGCCGGGGCGGTAATGCTGTTGTCTAGCACCTGTCTGGCGAGGCAATACCTTTGGTATTATCGTTTTTTATTTTCTATCTTTATGAACCTAACTCGTAACTCAAAACCAACATCCATGATAACCGCCAATGATTTAGCAAAATACGGAATTTCGCAGATTGAAGAGATAATCTATAACCCGTCGTACGAACTGCTCTTTGAAGAAGAGACCAATCCCTCACTTACCGGGTTTGACGCCGGGGTGGTAACAACCACCGGTGCCGTTGCCGTTGATACCGGGGTTTTCACTGGCCGCTCTCCCAAGGATAAGTATATTGTCAGGGACGAGGTATCGGAGAACACGGTGTGGTGGAAATCGGAGAAGGCACCTGCCTCCGATAACAAGCCGATAAATCCGGAGGTATGGAACCATTGCAAAAAACTGGCAACCAGACAGCTTTCAGGGAAGAAACTATATGTGGTCGATTGCTTTGCCGGTGCCAATGAAAATACAAGACTTAGTGTAAGGTTCATAATGGAAGTGGCATGGCAGGCTCACTTTGTAAAGAACATGTTTATCCGTCCGGATGAAAACGAACTCAGGGAGTTCAAACCCAATTTCGTTGTTCTTAATGCTTCCAAAACCACTAACCCCGACTGGCAGAAGCAGGGCCTAAACTCCGAGAACTTCGTGTTCTTCAACCTCGGTGAGAGGATGGCTGTAATCGGGGGTTCTTGGTATGGCGGCGAAATGAAGAAGGGAATCTTCTCAATCATGAACTACTACCTTCCCCTTCAGGGCATTGCATCGATGCACTGCTCGGCCAACGTAGGCAGGAAGGGTGATGTAGCCATCTTCTTCGGACTCTCGGGCACCGGGAAGACTACCCTCTCAACCGACCCTGCCAGGGCCCTTATAGGAGATGATGAGCATGGATGGGATGACGACGGTATCTTCAATTTCGAAGGTGGCTGCTATGCCAAGTGCATCAACCTCAGCAAGGAGAACGAACCCGATATCTACAATGCCATAAAGAGAGATGCACTGCTTGAGAATCTTGTTATCAGGCCCGATAAAACAATCGACTTCAGCGATGGAAGCAAAACTGAGAATACCAGGGTTTCATACCCCATTTATCATATTAATAATATTATTAAGCCTGTTTCCAAGGCCGGTCACGCTACCAGGGTTATTTTCCTTACCGCCGATGCTTTTGGTGTGCTGCCCCCGGTAAGCCGTCTCACAAAGGAACAGACGATGTATTACTTTCTGAGCGGCTACACCGCAAAGGTAGCCGGCACCGAGAGGGGTATCAAGGAACCGGTCCAAACATTCTCATCATGCTTCGGCGCTGCCTTCCTGCTTCTCGATCCTATCATCTACGCAAAGGAACTCACACGCAAGATGGAAGAACACAATGCCGATGCATGGCTGGTAAACACCGGATGGATGGGCGGTCCATATGGAATCGGCAAGCGCATAGACATTAAACCAACAAGGAAGATCATCGACGCAATCCTCAATGGCTCCCTTAAAGATGTCAAATTTGTAACACTACCTGTATTCAATCTGGAGATACCTGAAGAGATAGAGGGTGTTAATCCGTCATTGCCCGACCCGCGCCTGGCATGGTCGTCGGCCGGTGCGTGGCATACTGCTGCTCTGGCTCTCGCCCAGAAATTCATTACCAACTTCAATAAGTTCACTTCAAATGAGGAGACCCGCAAGCTTGTATCAGCAGGGCCCCGGATAAGCTGAAATGAATCTCTACTTACTGATTGCAGCTATTCTTGCAGCATATGCCATAGGCTCGGTACCAACAGCCGTTTGGGCCGGACGCTTTTTTCACGGAATTGACGTCAGGGAACATGGCAGCGGCAATGCCGGCGCAACAAACACTATCAGGGTGCTCGGATGGAAAACAGGAGTACCTGTTCTGCTGATCGATGTACTTAAAGGGTGGCTGGCATCATCACTGCCGGTGTGGATTTTCAACGGGGAAATATCACAGGAACAACTTCTGAATGTTCAGATAGTATCAGGTCTGACTGCTATAATTGGCCATATCTTCCCGGTATGGGCCGGGTTCAGGGGTGGCAAGGGAGTGGCTACGACCTTCGGATTTCTCCTGGCTCTCAGTCCTCTTGTGACATTAATCTGCTTCGGAGTGTTTATTGCAGTGCTTCTTCTGACAGGATTTGTAAGCCTCTCATCAATTCTGGCGGGAGTATCATTTGCCCTGCTTGTGCTGACTCTTTTCAAATCGCCATCACAACTCTTCATCTATTTTTCGGTATTCGTTGCGCTGGCCCTTATTGTAACACACCGGAAAAACATTTCCCGACTGATAAAAGGTGAGGAGAAAAAGTTCACATTGAAAAAACGCAGTGATCACTGAGATTATCGTCAAAACTGCTCAAGAATCTCGATCCTTGATTTGATAGAGGGGTGTGTTGCGAACATTGATGCAAAGAAGGAGCCCTTCTTTTTATCCTCGAGCTGGGGGTTTTCAATGAACATCTGGGCAACATCCCTGCGTTTTACAGCCTCAATAACCGGGTCGCGCGAAACCTTCCTCAATGCCGAGGCAAGTGCAACCGGCTTTTTCGTGAGGTATGCAGCACCCGCATCGGCCATATATTCCCTCTTGCGAGAGATGGCAAACCTGAAGAGTGATGCCAGCAGATAGCCAACGAGGGCCAGGGCAAGGGCAATCAGTATTCCGGCCCCCCCGCTTCCCTTTTTTCCACCGCTGCTCCGCCCCAGACTGCCATACCTGAGTGAGCGCAACATCGCTTCAGCTATGAATGCAAATATCCCGACAAAAATCACTGAGATAATCAGCAACCTTACATCACGGTTCCTGATGTGGGTCAGTTCGTGTGCTATGACACCCTCAAGTTCTTCATCATTCAGTTTGTCAACTATTCCACGGGAAAGCGAGATCGTAAATGTGCTGCTACCTATCCCGCTGGCAAAGGCATTCAGTGAATCATCTTCAATGACATTAACCTTAGGCATCTTCATACCGGCGGTAATTGCAAGATTTTCAACCAGATTATACACTCTCTTGTTCTCTTTTCTCTCAAGGGGCCTTGAACCGGTAGCTGCGTTTATCATTGCACTGTGCGAAAACCATGCTATCAGGAACCACAAACCCACACCGATTGTAATCCATGGGACAAGCCTTAAGAAATGCCCCGAAACCACAGCCGGATCTTTGAACTCGGGATCGGCCGTAAAGAAGAGAAAGAGCCAGGCCAGTACATAAAACACCACCGGAAACATAACCAGCAGGATAAGCGACCTGGTGTTGTTTTTCCAGATCTGCGACTGCAAACCTACATATTTCATATTCTACCCCAGGTTGTTAAAACGACAACTTTGGCGCCTGGTCAAGATTTGCCCTCTGCTCAGTGCCCAGATCAAACATCTGCTCTCTTTTGAACCCGAACATACCGGCAACAATGTTTGCGGGGAAGACTTCTACGGCATTATTGAGCTCCTTGGTGGCAGAGTTGAAGAATCTCCTTGCAGCGGCCAGTTTATTCTCAATGTCCGAAATCTCCTCCTGAAGGTTCAGGAAATTCTGGTTGGCCTTAAGGTCGGGATATGCCTCAACAGCTATCCTTAAACCGCCAAGTGCTCCGGAGAGCCTGTTCTCAGCTGCAATCTTCTCATCGATGGTGCCTGCATTCATAGCCCCGGCTCTGGCTGCAGTAATTTCAGTAAGCAGATCCTTCTCATGCTTCATGTAACCCTTTACTGCATCAACAAGCTGGGGAATAAGGTCATGCCGTTGCTTAAGCTGTACATCAATATCGGCAAATGACTGCTCACGGTTATTCCTTAACCTTACAAGCCTGTTGTATACCGAAATCGCAAATACAACAAGCACAAGCAACAGGGCAAGAATGATAATCATAAATGACATTTCTCAACTATTTAGGTT
>VGGM01000036.1 GCA_016868515.1 Bacteroidota bacterium
CGTCCTTATATCATGGCCGACCGCGACCCTCTGTCGTACATGGGTATTAATACCGTGGGGCTTACAAGGCGCGGGTTCTCCAAAGAACAGATGGAAGAGATTGAGAAGGTGTACCGGGCCCTTTACAAGAACGGCATGAATACAACTCAGGCAACTGAGTTCATTGAAAGGGAATTTGCCCCCTCCGCTGAGCGGGACTATATCCTAGGCTTCGTTAAGAACTCTCAGAGAGGAATCATAAGAGCCAGATAATCAGCCCCAACCCTGAGCCTTAAGCTCTGCAACCGACTGGTCGGGGGTAACAAGGTAGCAGCCTTCCGACCTGTCGGTAAGATATCCTACCATCTGAATTCCGGCCAGCATATTAACCTCCCTGACTTTGCTGATCGGTAAAATCATCAGGAATTCATAGTCATCGCCGCCATGGAGAGCGGCTACAACAGGGTCGGAATTCAATTCTGCCGCATTCCGGTGTGTCTCATGGTCAACAGGTATCTTGTCGTAATAGAGGCGGCAACCCATGTTGTTGTCACGGCAAATTCCCATTACGGCAGAAGCGAGTCCTTCCCTGATAACAGTCGATGCTGACGGTACCAGCGAGGCATTCCTCATTCCATCAAGAATATCTGTCCTTAATTCAGGTTTAAGCTGTCTTCCTATGGTATATTCAAAACCCGTCAGCTCCGGTTGCATACCCGGTCCGGTTTCGAATATCCTCCGCTCCCTTTCAAGTACCATCAACCCGGTATATGCTGCACCAAGGTCACCGGTTACGCATATGATATCGTTTACGGCGGGCCCGGCCGGCTCCCCGGCAAGAGGCAGCCTGTATCCCCAGGCTGTCGCCGCCAGTGTTAATCCGGTAACAGATGTTTTCATGTCAAAATACTTCACCCGCAGTGAATATTTTTCGGCAGCTGCCTTAATGCCAAGGGTTATCTCAAGGGCTTCCGCACGCCCGAACCGTGAACTCATGCCGGCAGTGAACGCCATGCCTTCAGGTTTCCCGCCCGAGGCATAGATGCCTGAAATTGCCCTGATTACAAGTTTGTATCCCAGGTGTTTCAGCGGAAAATAAACCAGGTTGAAGTCGATTCCCTCAAGCATCAGCTCCTGTGAGACAAGCTGTGCCGCACCAATATCGGTTGTAGCCGAACCGAATGAAGTCTCTCCCCTTATCAGGCCGGCTTTGGACTCAATGTGGCCCAGCAGGTCATGCCTGCTGATACCAGCCTCCTGCTTCATTTTTTCTTCAGAACCCATGCCTGTAGTTTTCGCGCAAAGGTAACAACAGGCCCGGGTTATTCAAGTATTATCTCCCTGTCTTTCGGGTATTTCACAGTATAGGTCAGAATGATTTCCCTTGCCTGTTGAGGCTCAAGGACAAATTCCCATGTTACAATACCGCTGACCGGATTAAGCCTTCCGCCCGAAAGCTGAGTACCCTCAACCGTTATCTCGCTGGTGGCCGATACCGGAATCTGGTCTCCAATCCTTAATGCAATACTCTCTTTCTTGTTGTTCCTCACCGTTATCCTGAACGAACGTGTGTCAACCTTGTTCGTACCTATAAGCTTCCTGCTCGTGAGCTCTGTCTGCCTCTCCCTCTTCACCGTAATGCCTCTGTCGGAACCCAGGCTAACCTTCATGGTGTCGCCGAACTGCGCAGGAGAGAGGTAGGTGTTCCCAACAAATGTGTTCTCGAAATAGAGATTGGCCTGACCGCCTATTATATTGAGGTCTTCCCATTTCTCAAACCTGCCGGTAAGGAACGCCCTGGCATCAAGCTTGGGAACCGATTCATAGGCAAATGATGCCGGAGTGGTTGTGCGGCCTATTTCAATGGTTTTCATCTGACCGTCTGACATTAGGTCGGTTGGCACCATTACGTCGAATGAAATGGTGGTGGTGCCGGTTGTTACCATCACTTCGGGAGCCATTGCCTCTTCGGCCATTGCGTAAACTGCCTCATCGAGTACTTCCGACTTTGCCTGGGGTTTCGATGCAACACCCCTGAGCCTGACCGATTCAAGAGGCATGGGCCTGGGCTGGTAGAAACTGAGGTACCATGGATTAAGTACAGGAATCACGCCCGATTCCGAGGGTGTGGCATTGGTGAAACTAAGCCTTACTCCCTTCCAGTCGTTGCCGGTAGACTGAAACACGTTGGCATTATAAACCAGAGTTACGGGCCTGTTTATTCCATCTACCCTTACATCATATGTCGGATGCCATCCGGCATTGGTAACCACATAGGAAATGGTAAGCTTACCGTTTACCGGTTTCGTAGAGGAAACGGTTATATATATCTCCCCGCTGGGAAGCCTGGCTTTACCCATTGTCTGGCTAAGCTGGTTGTTAAGGTCCTGCAACTGCTTCTCATAATCCCTTATCAGCCGTGTTTTCCTCAGGACGGTGGTTCTCACCAGGTCGATGTTCGATGAGTATAGTTCCAGGAGAGATTTATACTGTTCGGCCGTGAGGGCTGCCTCCCTGCCGGTAACTATCCTGTTCGCAACCATGAAGTTTTCCCTCTCTTTCAGCACTTCAATGGCCGTCTTTTCATCCTCAACCTTATGGTTAAGCGACTCAATAAGCGATTTAAGTTCCCTTACCTCGGGCGAATCGCCGGTGGCCGACAGGAAGTTATTGGCGTGCGAAACACCCATTATGGTAAACCCGCCTTCGCCGCTTACCTGAATTGTCTGACGGACTATATATGGTGACAGACCCTTAAGTGCCAGTACTGCCTCCCCCTGCTGAAGGGCCACCGGCGCTTCGCTGGTTATCAGTGCCCGGTCGGGGTAGAGTGTTACATGCTTTATTACCGGCGTTGCCTCCTTCGAAAGGGCGGCTACCACACTGACCATCAATGAAATAATAACGATTGTTGTTGCAGCTCTTTTCATGATTGTGTCTTTTAGCAAGGATGTAAAGATATCTCATTTATGGGAAAACGGGAAAAGAAGGGAGTAAACCGGCAACCGGCTACTCCCCCTTCACCCTGTTGCCCTTCTGTGCCATTACATATTACGCCCCTTATTTGGTATAGTGCCCGATCATTTTCTTGTCGAAATACTGCAGCCACACTGAGCACCAATGGTTGCTGTCGCTTACCTCTCCAAAGTGAACCTCTATTCCGGCAGTGTTGAAATTAACATTTTCGAGGGCGAGGGTTGTTCCCGATTCTCTTATAATTCCGGAATGTCTTTCGGTCGCGCTCTCTTTTACAATGCTGCACCAGAAGGTGTATTCACGTCCAGAGGTGTTATTGAAAAAGAGCACCCCCGTTTCGTAATTCCACGCCAGTAATAACCCGAGTTCGGTAATCTGTGCAACTGTTCCGGTTCCCTGCAGGAATATCTTGCCCATGGTTATTCCGTTAACCTTCCCGGTGACATTACCGTTAACTGCGGCGTTCAAAGTTGTGGCATATACAGTGCCTGTAACGGCAATGTTCCCGTCGACATTCAGTTTTTCTGTCAGGTTTTTTGTAGCAATGCCCACCCGCAGTGTCGAAAAGTCGCCGTAAAGTAGTGGAGAGGGGGTGTCGGAATTGGTAATATAGAGTTTATTGCTGCCTGTTTCCGATCTTCCCGATTCGTGTCCAATAAAAACATTTCCCGAGCCTGTTTCAATTTCAGCTCCTGAATAGGAGCCAATGAATACGTTATTGTCGCCGCCGGTAATGAGGTTCCCGGCCTGGAATCCCAGAGCAGTGTTGTTATCGGCTGCTAGTGTGGTCCCATGGTCAAAAAGATCACCCGGCCCTCCCTCGCCGGCATCAGTGCCTATAAAGGTGTTGAATGAGCCCTTCTCGAGAAGCCTCCCGGCATTCAGCCCGATAAAAGTATTGCTGCTGCCGCTTATGGTCGCAAAACCGGCATTGCAGCCGAAGTACGAGTTGAACCACCCGGTGTTGTAGTATCCCGAATTATGGCCCATGAAAGTCCCGTAATATGATGCTGAACTGTTGAAGCCGCTTCCGTTGCCGATATACACATTGTACGACCCGGTATTGTTGCTGATGCCCGATTTGTGACCCAGAAAGACATTGTATTCACCCGATGTAAGCCCCATGCCTGCCTGATAGCCGAGGAATGAGTTGTGCTTACCTGTAAGGTTCATCTTTCCGCTTTCGTGGCCTATGAAATAGTTCAGCGGGTTAACATTCATGAAATCAATTGGTTCGGCTTTAGACTCATCGAAGCTTCCTATTGCGAAGCCGCCCTTGCTGGCCTTTGCCGATTCCTTTACATATATCCTGGTGCAATCGGGCATAATCCTCATGTATTCATCGTATCCTGCCTTTGACGGGTCGAATCCGCCTATGGCAAAGCCTCCCTTTGAGGCCTTCACCGGGTTAATATCGTCGATAAATATCCTTACACTGTCGGGACTGATCAGCATGAAATCCTGCACATAGGCTTTGCTCTCATCAAAGCCTCCTATAGCGAAGCCTCCCTTTGAGGCTTTACCCTCTTCAAATACCGGGACATTAATCCTGGCGCCTGTGTTGTATACTGAAAAGACTGCCACACCATCCTTTCTCTTCACCTCAAACAGAGGTTCTCCCGACAGAATGTCGCTGCCGGTGATTGAGAACCTGTCAGTGCCGCCCATGGCCGTTCCGGTGACAAGTGAGTATGGCACCGATGCCAGTGCCGTAGTACCCATGGTATGCCACTGCGAATCATAATCAATTCTGGTGCGCAGATAAATGG
Organism: Bacteroidota bacterium; assembly: GCA_016868515.1. Taxonomy (GTDB): domain Bacteria; phylum Bacteroidota; class Bacteroidia; order Bacteroidales; family VadinHA17; genus SLNP01. The sequence continues at coordinate 4,725 of VGGM01000036.1, forward strand.
GTGTTTCAGACCAGGGTATCTCCTTAAAGCTGTCAACAGTACCGCCTGTCTTAAGAGCTCCGGGATCACCCACAAGTATTGAAAAAAGCCCGTGCCTGCCTGTAGTTGTATTGTGCTCCTCTTCCCAGATAACCGTTTCCGGCGCAACTGATGAAAGGAAGGCTATGCGTACCCTGATATCCCTCTCGGGAATCGGTTCCCCCGAACTGTTCATGGCAAGTGCCTGGTAATTGAATCCCTGCGGAACCTGGGCAATTGCCCCGGCAGCAGCAAAAGCAAAAACTGCCACCGCAGTAATGATGCTGGTTTTCATTGTTTCTTTTGGTTTTTGTCAGTTTTAACAAAGAAAGTTATGACGGGATTCTGACTTTGTCAATTTTTTTTGATGTAAAACAGTTTCTTGTTGATGAACGGCAGATTTTTACCGGTTACTCCCAAACCGCAACCTGCCTTAACTCCGCAGAAACCATTGCCACTTCCCGGGAAAAAGATATTGTTATCCCGTATTATTGGCTCTTACGGCAGGATTTTGTAATTTTGTCGGGTTCTTTTAATTCGATTAAATCAACTGATGAACGGCAACATTTGTCAGGGTGGCTTGTTTACCCTACAGGAGAGTACCGTTTCGGAAAACATGGAAAATGACAGCGACAAAATACTTGACGAGGTAACCTCGGGTGATTACAAGTACGGATTCTATACTGACATTGAGGCAGACCAGATTGCAAAGGGGCTGAATGAAGATGTTGTGCGAATGATATCGCAGCGAAAGGGGGAACCCGGCTGGCTGCTTGAGTTCAGACTCAGGGCCTACAGGCACTGGTTAACCATGAAGATGCCGGGGTGGGCGAACCTGAAAATTCCGGAGATAGACTACCAGGATATCATTTACTATTCGGCACCCAGGCAGAAGGTGGCCCCTGGCAGCCTCGACGAGATAGACCCTGAACTGAAGAAGACATTCGACAGGCTGGGGATACCTCTCGACGAGCAGAAACATCTCAGTGGTGTGGCCGTTGACGCCGTAATGGATTCTGTTTCGGTGGCGACCACGTTCAGGGAGACCCTTGCCGAAATGGGGATTATATTCTCGTCGTTCAGCGAGGCTGTGAAGGAATACCCCGACCTTGTGAAGAGGTATCTCGGCTCGGTTGTGCCATATACCGACAACTATTTTGCAGCACTGAACTCAGCGGTATTCAGCGACGGTTCGTTTTGTTACATTCCCAAGGGGGTGCGATGCCCAATGGAACTGTCAACCTACTTCCGCATAAATGCTGCCAATACCGGGCAATTTGAGCGCACCCTTCTGGTGGCCGATGAGGAGAGCTATGTGAGCTATCTTGAGGGATGCACCGCACCCATGAGAGATGAGAACCAGCTTCATGCCGCAGTGGTTGAAATCGTGTCGGAACGCGGAGCAGAGGTTAAATACGCCACTGTTCAGAACTGGTACCCGGGCGACAAGAACGGCCGGGGGGGTATTTACAACTTCGTTACCAAAAGGGGAATATGCAAGGGAGATAATTCAAAGATATCGTGGACACAGGTTGAGACCGGTTCGGCAATTACGTGGAAGTATCCCTCCTGCATCCTGAAGGGCGACAACTCTGTAGGTGAATTCTATTCGGTGGCCGTTACCAACAACCATCAGCAGGCCGACACAGGAACCAAGATGATTCATATAGGCAGGAACACCAGAAGCACTATTGTCTCGAAGGGGATATCGGCCGGGGTAAGCCAGAACAGCTACCGCGGACTGGTAAAGGTGCTGAAGAAAGCCTCGGGTGCCAGAAACTTCTCGCAGTGCGATTCACTGCTTCTGGGCGACAAGTGCGGGGCGCATACCTTCCCATATATTGAAGTTGATAACCAGACGGCAGTGATTGAGCATGAGGCCACCACCTCGAAAATCGGAGAGGATCAGATATTCTACTGCAACCAGCGCGGAATTTCCACAGAGGATGCTATTGGTTTGATTGTCAACGGCTATGCCCGCGAGGTGATCAACAAACTGCCGATGGAGTTCGCAGTGGAGGCTCAGAAACTGCTGCAGATTAGCCTGGAAGGAAGTGTAGGGTAGTGGATATCAGATTTCAGATTTGCGATTTCAGAAAGAACGAACAAAAGGGACAATCCAAAAAAATAGAGATGCTGGTAATAGATAATCTTAAGGCTTCGATAAACGGGAAGCAGATACTGAAGGGAATTTCGCTTCATGTAAAAGAGGGCGAGGTGCATGCAATTATGGGTCCGAACGGCTCGGGAAAGAGTACACTTGCTGCCATACTGGCTGGTCGTGAATTTGCAGCAATTGACGGCGGGTCGGTTAGTTACTTTGGCAGGAACCTGCTTGATATGGCTCCCGAGGAACGCTCGCGCGACGGTCTCTTCCTCGGATTCCAGTACCCTATTGAAATACCCGGCGTGAGCATGGTAAACTTCATGAAGACGGCAATAAACGAACACCGTAAGTACCGTGGTCTTGAACCGCTTTCAGCCTCCGACTTCCTGAAGCTGATGCGTGAAAAGAAGGAGCTTGTGGAGATCGATTCAACACTTACGAACCGGTCGGTTAACGAAGGATTCTCGGGCGGTGAAAAGAAAAAGAATGAAATATTCCAGATGGCTATGCTGGAACCAAGGCTCGCCATACTCGATGAAACCGATTCGGGACTTGATATAGATGCCCTGCGTATAGTCGCGAATGGTGTTAACAAGCTGAAGCGGAAAGACTCTTCGGTAATTGTTATCACGCATTACCAGCGACTTCTCGATTTTATCGTACCCGATGTGGTACATGTGCTCTATGACGGCAGGATTGTCAAAACCGCCGGGAAGGAACTTGCCCTTGAACTCGAGGAGAAGGGATATGACTGGATAAAGAAGGAGGCTGAAAAAACTGAAGAGTCATGGAGAGTAAACCCGCAGTAAAAGACAGATACACCGACCTGTACCTGAATAATATAGCCAGTATTGAGAAGGGTTCGTCTCCTTTTATGAACTCGTTCAGGAAGGAGGCTGTTGAGCGGTTTGCTGACATGGGTATCCCAGGTCGTACGAATGAAGCGTACCGTTATACCAACCTTGACATCTGGTTCAGGCACGAATTCAACAGTTATTTCATGCCGGGTCCCGGGGACTTTGAGCGTGCCGCAAAATTCAGTTGCGAGGTGGAGGATCTCGATGTTCACAACCTGGTGCTGCTCAATGGCTTTTATCCTTCCAACAACGGAAAACTCAGGCAGCCCGGATCAGGCATCACAATAGGCAGCCTCACAGAGAATCACTATGGCCGCTATGCTGCCAGCGACACTGACGGGCTGATTCACCTCAACACCGCCATGGCATCCGACGGGGTCTTCATCCATGTCCCACGGGGAATGGTTCCCGATAAACCCATTCAGATTGTGAACCTGGTGTACTCGAAGGAGGATATTTTTAATCAGCACAGGAATCTTATAGTGGTTGAAGATAACGCCGAGGCTACAATAATAATATGTGACCACACGCTTTCGCCATCCAGGTTCCTTACCAATGCTGTAACCGAGGTTTACGTGGGCAGGAATGCCAGATTCAGCATAATACGTGTGCAGAACGAGCACAACAATGCCGCCAAGCTAACGCATACCTTTATTCACCAGGAGCGTGACAGCCAGGCAACATCAATAAATATAACCCTGCACGGAGGACTCGTGCGAAACAGCACATACCATTACCTGGGGGGCGAGGGCGCTTCCACCAATTCAGCGGGTCTATACCTCACCGACAAGACACAGCATGTCGATAATTATGTGAATGTCGATCATGCATACCCCAACTGCACGAGCAATCAGCTCTTCAAGGGGGTGCTCGACGATGTGGCTACCGGCGCCTTTAACGGCAGGATACTGGTAAGAAAGGGTGCCCAGGGAACAAGGGCATACCAGAGCAACAACAGCATACTTCTTACCGATGACGCCAGGATGGACACCAAACCGCAGCTTGAGATCTTCGCCGACGACGTGAAATGCAGCCACGGAGCAACTGTGGGACAACTCGATGAGAATGCGCTTTTCTATCTTACTTCCCGCGGCATCGCCAGGCGCGAGGCAAGGCTTATGCTGATGTTCGGCTTTGCCCATGAGGTGATACAGGAGATCCCTGTTGAGGCACTGCGTGAAAGAATGGACACACTGGTGATGCAGAGGCTCCGCGGTGAACTGTCGCGCTGCGCCAGCTGCATGGTGAAATGCGGATGACTTTGCATAATGGCCGATATATCTAAAATACGATCTGATTTCCCGATACTCTCTGAAAAGGTTTACGGGAAAGATCTGGTTTACCTCGACAACGGAGCCACCACCCAGAAGCCGCAGGTGGTGATTGATAC
>VGGM01000037.1 GCA_016868515.1 Bacteroidota bacterium
GAATGTATAGCTATACTGTTCCTGAACCGGAATATAATCAAGAATAAACCTCTGGTAATCTGTCTCATTGGCGTCAAGGTTTAGCCTGAAATCATCATTTGCACCCAGTCCGAGCACAGTCAGTTCGTTACGGTTACCGAACCTTGTTTTGTGCTTGAACTGGAAATCGGTATATGTCGGAAGAAAAGGCAGCCCAATGGCTCCGAAAAGAAACTGAAGATAGGAACGTCGTGCCGAAAGGATAAGCGAGCTGTTTTCACCGGTGGGCCCGTCGGCAGTCAGTCCAAGATCGGAAGCTCCGACAGTGGCCCGGTACCTGAACTTGTCGGGGTTCCCGTCAATAAGACTGAAATTCAGCACACTGCTGAGGGCATTTCCCCTTGAGGCGGGAAAAGCTCCTGAAAGAAAATCCACCTCCCTTACAAAATCGACGTTGATAATGCCAACCGGACCGCCCGATGCTCCCTGGGTTGAAAAGTGATTCAGGTAGGGGATTTCCACATTATCGATGTTAAACCTGTTTTCATTTGGTCCCCCCCCTCTTACAATAACATCATTCCGGAAGGCAGGAGTTGATGCCACCCCAGGAAATGACTGAATAACCTTTGAGATGTCCCTGTTTCCTCCCGGATTCCTTTCTATCTCATCAATGCCGATTATCCTGGCCGAAACAGGCGATTCCAGCCTCTTCCGGAAAGGTGAAGCCTTAATCACAACGGTTTCAATATCCACAGTCGTCTCCTCAAGGGGTATCTCCAGGGTTACATCCCTGCTGTTGGTTACCATCACAGCCTCAGATATATATGGTTTGAACCCAACCGACGAAGCCCGTATCTCAACAAAACCGGGCTGGATTCCGGTAAAGAGAAAGTTGCCGTCAAAATCGGTCATTGCACCTGTTGATGTTCCCCATATCACCACACTCGCGAATGGGACCGGTTCATTATTCCGTGAATTAATAACCCTCCCCTTTACCACACCCTTACTTTCCTGTGAATAGAGACCTGCAACTGAAGTAAAAGAGAGAATGAGGATTATTATCGTTTTCCGTGTCATTTTGTGTAGTTTTATCTGATAAACATTGAACAAACCAAAATGTTCAAATCCGGCAATCGAAACCGTGTTCCGGCTTGCACTGGTGTGTTAGCCGGAAACGAAACCATTTGCAAATCCAGATTTGAAATCCAAAGGCAGCCTCCTACTTCTGAAGATTGCCGAAATAATCCCTTAGCAGGGTCATATCGATTCCCCGGTTATTCTTCTCAATCCTCTCTATCTTTCTTAGCATAGTCTCAGCAAAGCTTCTGATCTCACCTGTCGACTCAGATACAATTCTGTGCCTTGCAGCCCTTGAGACGGCCGTAATTTCCCTGCTGAGCTGTTCGGTCGGGGGATCTAGAAACGACATTGAGAATTTCTCCCAGATGTAGCTGACTGCTGTTTCGGACGGATGCAGCATGTCGGCAGCATAATAGCGATAATCGCGCAGATCGTCCATAAGCAGCTCATAAGAAGGGAAATACCCGGGCTGAACAGGATGGTTCAGTAGTTTGTCGATGGCAAGGAAAAGAACCGACTTGCTAACCTGATTACCATAGGCTCCGTCCTTCCAGTGACGTACAGGACTAACGGTAAAAATTATCCTGAGACCGGGATTGAACTGCAGCAGGCTATCCAGAAGATCAGACCAGTCGGAAGCCACCTTTTCAGGGGAGAGAAGTTCCCTGCTGAAAAAGCTGTCGGGTATCTTATGGCAGTTGGAGACGATTTCCCCGGTATCCTTTCTTCTGTAAACCCATGCCGTACCGAAGGTAACGAAGAGAAAGCCCGCCTTCTTCAGAAAATCCGAAGCTTTGAGAATTGATCCGTTGATTTTCCCGAGGCAGATTTCATTATCCTCCGATGAGAATTCCGTGTAGTGGTCAAAACTAAGCCATCTGCCATTGTGGTTCCACAAATCATCAGGGGTGTAGATGCGGCCCTGAATCAAACAACGGAGAGAGGCTGCAACCGAAGCCGGATTAAACTGGGTTCCGAAGGGATTGCATATTACCGGTAATAGTCCCTCCTGCATCTTGTTTGCCATCTCTCCTGCAAAGCAAGATCCGATAAACATAACCGGGGTTTTATAGGAAATCATCCGTTCCTGCTTTCCTGCCGCCACCTCTGTCCTGAGATTCATATCGGAACTATTAATCACTTAATGTCTTAATAAGCCATCCGGCGATATATTCAAAAACCTCGCCGGCAATTATATCATTGTGTAATTCATGATATCCCCCCTCCCATATTTTCAGGAATGCTTCCGGAGAATCTTCAGCAAAAAGGCGGCTGCCTTCAGGTGAGGTGATCATGTCATCGGCCCCGTGCATCAACAATAGCGGGATGGTTAGCTCATGCCTGTTCTTCAGGGAGCAGGCAGCCGAAGAAACAGCCTCATTGAAAAGCGAGACTGAAATGCGGTCATGTACAAGCGGGTCGGAGGTGTAAGCTGCAGCAACTCTTTTATCGCGGGACAGGTAATTGACATTCAGACCTGACGGCTGTACCATTGCAGGAGCTATTTTTTTTACTGCCATGGCAAGAATAAGCTTAAGAGCCGCGGGCTCGAATGCCAACTTCAACCACGGTGATGTAACTACAGCACAAGCGACACCGGGTTTGCGGCTTAACAGGTACCGGAGTACAATCCCTCCACCCAGACTGTGACCATACAGCACAACGGGTACCCCGTGACACTCAGCGGCCGCTTTCTTAACAAGTTCATCAATCAGGTTATCCGCAACCCTGTAAGATGAAATATGGCCTCTCTTTCCGTCAGAGATACCGTGACCCGGCAAATCAACGCCAGCCACGGCAAATCCCCTCTCCAGAAACCTGCCGGCCCAGCCTGCGTACCTGCCGAAATGCTCTCCCAAACCATGTATTAATACCACTACCCCTGCGCAGGCCGTATCGGGTTTGCTTAATGTTCCCCTTACAACCATGCCTCCGTTTAGCACCAGTTCAATTTCCATATCCCATTTTTATATAAAGGTAAACCATTATGTTCTCACCCACAAGCGACCAGAAAAAAATCGAAAATACGAAAAATATCAAATACGCAATTTAGACACTATTTGGAACAACAAATCATAATTCCTATTTAACTGCCTGTATACATGACACTTAAGCCACTTCAAACCATCTCTAACTGATTAGACCAATAATGGATTAATCGTATTTTCGGATATTAAGATTTGCATATCTTTATTTGTCGGCTCATATTTGTTACCGGAAACAATTAAAAACACGGAGCTATGACAACTTACGAATTCAACAACAGTCTTATAGAGATGAAGAGCAATCTTCACAAGTTTGCCATGAGTCTTACAAGCGACCGCGAAAAGGCACATGACCTGGTGCAGGACACTTATCTCAAGGCAATATCATATAAGGACAAGTTTGTGGATTACACCAACCTGAAAGCATGGGTATTCACAATTATGAAGAACACATTCATCAACAATTACAGGCGTAACATAAAGGAAAACACCCTTATTGACGTCACACAGGACCTTTACTACATAAACCTGTCAGACGACAAGGGATATATCTCTCCCGATTCAAGCTACTCTGAGTCGGAAATTGAAAAAGCAATCGACTCTCTTGAGGATGAGTTCCGTGTTCCATTCAGAATGCATGTAGAGGGGTTCAAGTACAAGGAGATTGCCGATGAGCTGGGTCTTAAGATTGGAACCGTGAAGAGCCGTATTTTCTTCACCCGCCAGAAGCTGATGAACATATTAAAAGATTACGACCGATAGTTTTCTGTTTATTTTTTTTAGGGTTTCTTTGTATTCATTTTTCCGGTACCGGCCCCTCTTATGGGGCCGGTTTCTTTCCGGGGGAACCGGGGCTTCCTACCTGCCACGCAATTTCCGTAGAACTATGCCGGCAACCACTATGAGTACAAATCCGCCTGATACATACCATGCCCACCTGTTTTCCCGGTGCGACTCGGCCCAGAGGGTGTAATCCTCAAAGAAAAAAAGCTCTGGCCTTACCTGCCAGGCCACTTCTCCGGATGCTGAAATATAACCGTTACAATCCTTCAGTGTCCCTGGCATAATCGTCTTGACCGTATATCCGCAGAACTGCCAGAACAGCTCCATACTCTTATCGATACTATCCTCTGCTGCAGAGAATATCGATCCATACCTGTTAACAGTCTCTTCGCCCAGAATGGCAATGAGAACGCTGTCAATATCAGACCCGAAAGGCTCGAGGTATGCTGTAAACTTCTCTTCATAACCGTAAAACTCCTCTACGAATTTCTCATCAGCCCCGGAATCCTTCAGCATCTTCCCGGCCAGCTGAGACCAGCTGTTTACCAGTCCCCTGACCAGCCACAATTCCACATGCGAGTCAACTGAGTCGCTCAGAGCGGTGTAGAAGGTGCTGTCAGCTCCCTCTTTAAGGTCAGTGGCCACAGAATTTGGCAGCATAAGAAACTCAACTTCCTCATTGCTGAGAAAGTTCCTTATCGGGTATCCATGAGGCATTATCCTTCTAACCTGCTCGGTAAACCGGTAAGAGGTTGTGAACCATCTGAAACTCTTACTGAAATATGCACTCCTCACCGATGCTGCGTTTATCCCTATTCCTCCGGCATATTCAGCTGATATGCTCTCCGCATCGGGAAACAGTTTCTCTGCCACAAGCACCCTTGTAGTATCACCCTCATCCGACACCTCAGTACTATATGTCAGTTTCCAGGTGCTGTCAACAGGTACCCTGTACTCCTCCGGATCAAATTCCCGTTTACTTGTTCTCATCTCTATCCGGCGGGTAACAGACCCATCGGGATGAACAATATTTGTTACTATAGTCTCCGGCTCGTCACACCCCTGCAGCGGCAGGAGAAGAATCAGAACAGCAATGAGTTTAACCTTTTTCATTTTATTCAGATTGTTGGTTTATTTCTGTCTTCCATTAAAGATCCTCTGTACTCCTTCTCTATCATCCTCAGAATTTCCGGATTCAGTTGAAGTATCCTGTTAATCCTTTCCCGTGACAGTTCAAGTTCCTTATACAACTCAATCAGTCTGCTGATATCATCAACCGAAACCTTAATGCTGTCAACACCATATGGCAGGCTACTGCTTAGACTTTTTAATCTCAGGGCTTGTCCCGGTTCGAATGATTCAGCAGGGCGTACCTCAATGCCCCCTCCTGCTTTCATCCGGTAGTTGATATCCTTAATGCCTGTCATAATTTCAAACTGCTGATAAACAAACAGGCCGACCAGCAAAAGCGAGGCAATGGAAAGGGACCGCCTGGCCCACCCTACCGTTGTCCATCCAAAGACAAATTCATGAATCGCAGGCCGGCTCCCAGCCTTCCTGCTCTCACCAAGCACCCTTTCTATTATCCTCTCAGCCAGCAGGTCAGGATGAGCAGGGGCATTGTGACTCCTCCCCATCACTTCAGTAAACCTGTTATATTCCTCTTCATTTACCTTCATTTCAGTACCTCCCTCTTATTATTTCCTTCACTTTTTTCCTGGCATGATAAAGATTCGATTTCAGAGAGTTTGCATTCAATCCCGTAATCTCACTTATTCGCTCGTTATTCATACCTTCCAGGTCACTCAGTACAAATACCGCTCTCTGTTTCGGACTAAGTTCCGCGGTAACGGTTCGCATTATCTCTCCATATTCATCTGCTGTTGGTTCTGAGCCATCATCTCCCCTGATAATTTCGCCAAGCCGATGCCAGGTCAGTTCATCAGCCGGTTTCGCCATCTCCCTCTTTTTCCTTCTCAGCTCATCGTAACAGCAATTAACAACAATCCTGTAGAACCATGGGCCGAAACTGCCATCATTATCAAGTCGGCCAATCTTTTTCCATACCTTCACCATCGCCTCCTGAGCCACATCCTCAGCTGCCTCATTGTCGGCGAGCATCCTGAATGCTATCCGCCAGGCAACAGGTGACAGCTCCCTTACAAGTTCAACCAATGAGCCGGTATCTCCCGCCCGGCAACCTGCCAATACCAATGAGTCTGTCAAATCGCAGTTTTCAGTAAGACGTAATGTATCGATAAAAGTAAAAAGAGATTCTTAAATTGTATACCTAATGGTAATAAAACCTCTGTAATCAGTCCGTGTGTCTCCCGGTAAATTCAGGTGAAAACTGAACAAACCTGCCGCCTGCTTTGTCATTAGGACATATTGTAATAACTTTATGCAATAGCCTGACATGAACCTTTCGTTTGCCACCGGTGAGCCATCCCGGGTTCTACCGACATTTGAAAGTTTTAAATCAGAAAGATGAAACATGCATTTAAAGGAGGGTTAACCTTTTGGAAGCCTTCCTGAACTAATAAACCTTTTAAATTAAAATGATAAAATGATGAAAAAGACTTTAACACTACTGACGGTCATCCTTCTGACCACAACCATGTTGCCTGCCCAGGAAGAAAAAGCACCTGAGGGTCCATGGACATTCAACGGAATGGCAGGACTGAATTTTTCTCAGGTTGCCCTGGTTAACTGGTCACAGGGTGGAGACAATTCACAGGCACTTAACTGGCTGATGCTGGTTAATCTCAACTACACCAAGGGCAAAAGCGCATGGGGTAACGCCCTTGATATGGGCTACGGCATTCAGAAGACCGGCGAAAACCCGGCCTCCAAGATGAATGACTATATTGACTTCATATCCAAATACGGCTACGAAACGGCGAATAACTGGTTCATCAGCGGTTTGTTCAACTTCAAAACCCAGTTTACAAAAGGGTATAAAGGAACCGATGAGAATCGGAACCTGATATCTGACTTCATGTCGCCAGGCTACATCAATTTCAACGTCGGGATGGAATATAAGCCCGATGACAAGTTCTACCTTCTCCTATCGCCAATAGGAATGAAGGCAACAATAGTAACAAACGACTCACTTTCAACCGCCGGTGCCTATGGCGTTGAACCGGGGAAAAACTTCAGGGTCCAAGGATACAATTCAAGGAGGTACTCGGAGTAGGATTCTCTGTTAAATTCTGAAAGGGAACATGTCTGGTCAGTGACCTACAATTCCCCCGTCAGTGCTAGGTTCCTCATAAACCTGTCATAACCACACCTTTCAACTGCGCTGCCCCGGAATAGTGAACTGAACTTTTCCGGGGTCAGTTTTTTCCAGTCATCACCGGTCATATCTCTTCTTTCCGGTGATAACAGAAATTCAGGTAACCGGTGTTCAATGGATTTCGAGTTATGGGGACAAACATCCTGGCAGATGTCACAACCGAATACTCTGCCCCTGAGCTCTCGCTTCAGGTTTTCCGGTATCTCACCATCATGTTCAATTGTAAGGTATGAGATGCATTTGCCGGCATCAATATACCCCTCCTCCCTGATCGCACCGGTCGGACAGGCATCGACACAAAGCCGGCAGTTACCACAGGGATCAGTATCGGCAGGGGTATCTGCCACGGCATACATGTTGATCAGTATCTCCCCGAGGAAGAAGAAAGAACCCCCATCCCTGGTTATGAGCAACGAATTTCTTCCCTGATTACCCAGTCCGGCTTTAACGGCGAGTGCCTTCTCCATAAGGGGAGCCGAATCGGTAAAAGCCCTCCCTTCAAGATCGGGAATATCACTCTGCAGATCGGAAAGCAACGATTTAAGTTTTCTCTTCACAACCAGATGGTAGTCTTCTCCGGTGGCATATCTGGAAATTACCGGAAACTCTTCCTCCCGGGAATCTGAATAATAGTTCAGGGCCACCACTATAACCGACCGGGCTCCGGGCATGAGTAATCCGGGATTAACTCTCTTGTCAATATTCCTGCTCATGTAACCCATTCCCGCATTACAACCTTTACTGAGCCATTCCATAAGCCTGAGCGACGGCAATGGCAGAGGAGCGGCATCAGTAATGCCACAAAGATCAAACCCCGCTATCAGGGCCTTCTCTTTTATCAGTGTTACAAGTTTATCGGGAGCCATCTGCCGATGGTTTCAATATCTAAAGGAACCCCAGATCAAGCATAGCCTCATCGCTGAGCATACTTCGGTCCCAGGGTGGGTCGAAGGTGAGTTTCAGATCACACTCTGACACACCTTCAACGGTACTTACCTTGTAGCGCACCTCCTCGAGAAGTTGGTCGGCCATCGGGCAGCCTGGTGCCGTAAGTGTCATCTTTACATGAGCCACATGGTTATCGTCAACATCAACCTCGTAAATGAGACCAAGGTCGAAAACGTTGACAGGAATTTCCGGATCATGAACAGTTTTAAGTATCCCTGTAATTCTTTTTTCTATTTCAAGTCTTTCCTCTATCTCCATAGTTATTATTCCTCCCTGGCTGATTCTCTTGCATCATATGCGATGGCATAAAGCTTCATCTGCTTCACCATCGAAAGAAGTCCGTTCGAACGGGTGGGTGAAAGGTTCTGCCTGAGACCAATTTTGTCGATGAAGTACAGATCGGCCTCCATTATCTCCTTCGGGGTGTGTCCCGAGAGCACCCTGATAAGGAGCGAAACAATTCCCCTGGTTATTATCGCGTCGCTGTCGGCGGTGAAACGGATCACCTTTCCGTCAAACTCGGGGTAAAGCCAGACCTTCGACTGGCATCCTTCAATCAGGTAGTCCTTAACCTTCTTCTCCGGGTTGATGGCGGGAAGTTCGCGGCCCTGATCAATAAGCAGTTCATATCGCTGCATCCAGTCGTCAAACTGCGAGAACTCTTCAGCGATGCTCTCCTGTATCTCGTTTATTGTCATTGGTCTGATCAATTCCTTAAGAAAACATCTCTATTACCTTTTGAATACCTTCAGCAAGCCTGTCAATCTCATCGCGGGTATTGTAAAAGCAGAGCGAGGCCCTTATTGTACCGTCTATCCCCAGCCTGTCCATGACGGGCTGGGCGCAATGGGTTCCTGTTCTCACTGCAATGCCCATCTTGTCGAGAATCATTCCGGCATCGTACTGGTGTATTCCGTCGATCAGGAATGAGATCACCGGGATTTTCCTTTTGCCGGTTCCATAAATCCTGACTCCCTTTATTGCCAGGAGCCGGCCGGTAGCATAATCAAG
>VGGM01000038.1 GCA_016868515.1 Bacteroidota bacterium
AACCACAATAACCCCGAAATTATCAGAAAAAGCGTGCCAAGCCAGAAATAGCCCGCCCTGGCCGATACAGCAAAGCCGGCGGCAACACCAATTACATTAAGTATATTATGGAACATCAGGGCCCTGCGCCTCGGTATAACAGTTCCGACTATTACGTTGCCACGGTTAATGATATCAGTCTTAATATCAAAATAGTCATTTATCACATATCCACCCGCTGTAAGACAAACCGAAGCAATAACCAGTAACAGAAAATCATACCATGGCATCTTCAGGGTTACCGGAACCATCACGCCGGATACATCCATAACCTCCATCCCACCCGCCACTGAGGCTAAAAGGAAGTACCTAACCATAAACATCGTGGCAACTACGATGAGCAGGTTCTTCCATCTTATGACCTTCATAAATTCAATCATAGTTTACCAGGTAAAAGCATCATTATCCATCCATTTGTCGTGCAGCCGTAGCACCTGCTCTATCACATCTCTCACGCACCCTTCTCCTCCGCGCTTATCGGATATATAAACCGATATCTGTTTTATTTCGCTGTCAGCATCGGCAGGGCATACCGGTATTCCAACCATTTTCATTACCTGATAATCGGGTATATCATCACCCATATATAAAATATCCTCACTGGCAATGGAATACCTCTCTGTAAAATGATTGAAGTGCTCAACCTTCGATCGGCTGTTCATATAAATGTCGGTTATGCCCAGCCCTCTTAGACGCCTGACATACTCCTTCGATTTACCTCCGGAAATAACCGCGAGCCTGTAGCCTTTGCGCACCGCCAGTTGAATTGCATAACCATCGCGAAGGTTTATGGTTCTCGCAGGCAATCCGAAAGAATTCATTGGAATGGTCTGGAGTGACAGCACTCCGTCAATATCAAAAATGAAGACCTTTGCCTTGCCGAGTTTTTCCTTGAAATTAGACATTGTAGCTCTCTGTGCCCTGTTTTATTATTGAATCGCTGATTACCCTGTAAAGATTACTCAAATCATCGGAGAAAGATAACATCAGCAGATGTTTTTCAATAGTACTGATGTCATTTCTGATTGCAGGACCAGTTTGCGCAGCCACAGGACCTATTTCAATTGCCTTCTGCACTGTTTCGCGTATAAGCGGCCCGAAAACCATGCGGTCAATATCATGCTCCCCGGCTATCGACATTCCTGCATAGAGCATATGATTTACAAAGTTGGATACAAACACGGCAGAAAGGTGCAGAACCCTTCTTGATTCCGAATCAATATGATGAATATGGGGTCCCAGAAGTCTTGTTACTTCATCTATGAGACTATGCACATCCTTACTTGATGCTTCGGTAAAATAGTGGATCTGCTTCATATCCAGTTCCCGGCCCTCTGTAAAGGTCTGCAGAGGGTATATCACACCATATCCCGGGATTCCATCAGGAAATACATCAATACCGGTGCTGCCTGATGTATGCACCACCACTGTATCTCCATCGGTTTTCAGACCTGAAGCAACATGCCCGATTGCAGAGTCAGGCACTGCAATTATCACAATGGAGGTCCCGGGCGGAATTCTGTATTCTGAGCCTGATATTGAACCAACTGTCAAAGCCAGGTCAGCTGCAGTTTTCTCATTGCGCGATATCACTGCACTGATTCTCAGGCCTGCACGGTGAAATGACCTGGCAAGAGCCCCGGCTACCCTGCCTGAACCTATAATGGCAATACTGCTAACGGCCATCGGAAATTTTTACGAAATATACAATTTTTAAGGCATATACGCCCGAATTACGCCTCTTATCAGGCGGCAATAACAGAAGGAAAAGGGTTAGAAATCTGATTATTTCTTTCCGTAAAGGTCCTCCTCTATTGAGCTTATCTGTATCTGGTAAACCCTGTAGGAAGGGTTATAATACATATAGTTACTGCTGTTGTACAGGTAGTTGCACTCATAGAATGCCTCGCCCGAAACGAGCAGTATAGCCGGTGAGGTAAAATCCGAGAGGTAAGGTATCCAGTCGGAAGGATTGCAGGGATAATAGGTTGCGTATGGATTTAATATAGGTGAGAAGCTAAGAGTATTGTTTTCCACATCAAAATATATCCTGGCAGGTTCTTTTGAAAGTGTAAGAATCACATCTTTGCCGCAACCGCATTTTGGTTGCTTCTTGCATGATGAGTCGGCAACAAGGGGAAAAATGATTATCGCTGCAACCAGTATTTTCCTGAGGATGCTATGTTGAATCTTCATTTTCGCTTTCAATTGTACATGGATATCAACTTGCAAAGTTAAGATAATATTGTACCAGCCACAAAAAAAAGCCGCCAAAAGAGACTTCCGGCGGCATTAAATCACGCTTGGCAATTCAGGCCTGGGCAGTGGGTCCGCCAAATGTCATTGGCATAACCGGTCCCGAGCCTTTAACTTCCTTAATCTGGCCATGCACAGATTCGTATTTTGCAATATTGTCATCGAGTGCCGCAACAAGCCGTTTGGCATGCTCGGGTGTGAGGATTATCCTCGATTTCACCTGAGCCTTCGGAACCCCGGGCATAACCCGTACAAAGTCAATTACAAACTCAGCCGATGAATGGGTAATTATAGCAAGGTTTGAATAGATCCCCTGCGAAACCTCCTCATTCAGTTCAATGCTTATCTGATTGCTCATTTTTGGATCTGACATGGCATTTGCGTTTTACTGTTACTCCTCCACCTCTGCTTTCTGTGCCGATGGTACAAGGCTTTCGTACTCCTCGAGTGAGCCAACTATAATGGTGTTGTATTCCCTCGATCCTGTTCCGGCAGGTATCAGATGACCCACTATAACATTCTCCTTGAGTCCCTCGAGCTTGTCTACTTTACCCAGTATGGCAGCCTCGTTTAACACTTTGGTGGTCTCCTGGAATGAAGCCGCCGAGAAGAAACTGTTCGTCTGCAGCGCCGCCCTGGTTATACCCTGAAGTACCTGGCACGAAGTAGCGGGGATGGTATCCCTGGCATCAACCAAACGAAGGTCACGCCTCTTTAGCATCGAGTTCTCGTCCCTGAGTTTACGTGCAGTTACAACCATTCCGGGTTTCAGAGTCTGCGAGTCACCTGAGTCGAGTACAATCTTCTTTCCATAGATCCAGTCGTTTTCATCCATGAACTCAAGCTTGTCAACAATCTGTCTTTCAAGGAATTTGGTATCGCCAGGATCAATTATTTCAACTTTGCGCATCATCTGTCGAACGATGATCTCAAAATGCTTGTCATTTATCTTTACACCCTGAAGCCTGTAGACTTCCTGTATCTCATTGACGATATACTCCTGCACTTTTGTCGGTCCCTTGATATTCAGTATATCGGCCGGAGTAATTGCTCCGTCGGAAAGAGGAATACCGGCCCTCACGTAATCATTCTCCTGAACCAGAATCTGCTTGGAAAGAGGAACGAGGTATTTCTTAACTTCCCCTGCTTTTGAGGTGATTGCAATCTCCCTGTTACCCCTTTTTATCTTTCCGAACTGGATTTCCCCGTCGATTTCAGCCACAATGGCCGGGTTTGACGGGTTTCTGGCCTCGAACAATTCGGTGACCCTTGGCAAACCGCCCGTAATGTCGCCCGATTTTCCGACAGCCCGGGGAATCTTCACAAGAATGTCGCCGGCTTCAACCATCTTTTCAGAGTCAACAACCAGGTGCGCTCCAACCGGAAGGTTGTACGACTTAATCTCGGTTCCTTCAGGAGATAGAATCCTGATGGTCGGGTTCTTGGTTTTGTCCCTTGTTTCAACGATAACTTTTTCGCGGAAGCCTGTTTGTTCGTCCGACTCTTCACGGAAGGTTACACCTTCAATAAGGTAATCAAATGCTACCTTTCCCGAGCTTTCCGAAATAATAACGGCATTGAATGGATCCCATTCGCATATCAGCTGACCCTTCTCCACTTCCTGACCCGGTTTGATATATAGTTTTGAGCCATAGGGGATTGTATGGGTAGTTAGGGCAATGCCAGTCTTCTTGTCAACTATTCTCAGTTCACCCAGACGGCCGATTACAATGTCAATGGCTCCCTTTTCGGGATCCGTCCTGCTCACCGACCTCAGTTCCTCAATCTCGGCAATACCGCCGTAACGGGCAACAAGGCTCGATTCGGTTGTTATGTTCGATGCAGTACCTCCGACGTGGAATGTACGAAGTGTAAGCTGTGTCCCGGGTTCTCCGATACTCTGTGCTGCAATTACACCGACAGCCTCGCCTCTCTGGACCATTTTGCCTGTAGACAGATTACGTCCGTAACACTTGCTGCAGACGCCCTTCTTTGATTCGCAGGTAAGCACCGACCTGATCTCAACCTGTTCAATAGGCGAGTCCTCAATGTACTTGGCGACCCCTTCAGTAAGCTCATCACCTGATGCGACAACCAGCTCGCCTGTTAATGGATGATATACATTATGTACGGCTGTCCGCCCCAGTATCCTTTCAAACAGGGTCTCAACAACCTCCTCATTCTTCTTTATGGCGGTAGCTACCAGTCCCCTGAGTGTACCGCAGTCCTCTTCAGTAATGATTACGTCCTGCGAAACATCCACCAGGCGTCGGGTAAGATAACCTGCATCAGCAGTCTTCAACGCTGTATCGGCAAGACCCTTACGGGCTCCGTGTGTTGAAATAAAGTATTCAAGAACCGAAAGGCCTTCCTTGAAGTTCGACAGAATAGGGTTCTCGATGATTTCAGAACCTGTCGACCCCGATTTTTGAGGCTTGGCCATAAGGCCCCTCATCCCTGAAAGCTGCCTGATCTGCTCCTTCGATCCCCTTGCGCCCGAGTCGAGCATCATATATACTGAGTTGAAGCCCTGCCTGTCAGTCGATATCTGCTTCATCAGTTCCTGCGTTAGCCTGGCGTTGACATGGGTCCAGATGTCAATTATCTGGTTATATCTTTCGTTGTTGGTTATGAATCCCATGCTGTAGTTGCCCAAAACCTCCTCAACCTGGTCATACCCATCCTTTACAAACTGTGTCTTGGCTTCGGGTATAATAACATCATCGAGATTGAACGACAAACCGCCCTTAAAGGCCATATAATAGCCCAGATCCTTTATGCTGTCGAGAAATCCTGCTGTCTTTGCCGTACCGGAAAGCTTCAGGACATTACCGATAATATCCCTCAGCGATTTTTTAGTCAGAAGCTCATTTATAAATCCAACCTCCTCCGGTACAACTTCGTTGAAGAGAACACGCCCGACTGTGGTTTCAATAATATGATTAACCCTCTTACCATCAACAACATCATCAACCCTGACCTTAATAATGGCATGCAGATCAACCTTCCCCTCATTAAAGGCAATGTTAACCTCCTCAGATGAATAAAATACAAGGTCTTCACCCTTTACCTTCAGTGTGTCAGTGCTCCTTCTGGCTTTTGTCATGTAGTAAAGGCCAAGTACCATGTCCTGCGAGGGAACGGTAATAGGTGCGCCGTTGGCCGGGTTCAGAATATTGTGAGAAGCCAGCATTAGTATCTGCGCTTCCAGGATAGCAGCATTGCCAAGCGGAAGGTGCACTGCCATCTGGTCACCGTCAAAGTCGGCGTTGAAAGCAGTACATACCAGAGGGTGAAGCTGAATAGCCTTACCTTCAATAAGTTTCGGCTGGAAAGACTGAATACCCAGCCTGTGCAGGGTAGGTGCACGGTTAAGAAGCACCGGATGCCCTTTAAGAACGTTTTCAAGTATGTCCCATACAACAGGATCCTTCCTGTCAACTATTTTCTTGGCCGATTTTACGGTTTTTACAATACCTCTTTCAATAAGTTTCCTTATCACAAATGGTTTGTAGAGTTCAGCAGCCATATCTTTGGGCAGACCGCACTCATGCAGTTTCAGCTCGGGGCCAACCACAATAACCGATCTTGCAGAGTAGTCAACCCTCTTACCAAGAAGGTTCTGACGGAACCTTCCCTGCTTGCCCTTTAGACTGTCGCTGAGCGACTTAAGTGGTCTGTTTGCATCGGTTTTAACGGCGTTGGCTTTTCTTGAGTTGTCAAACAGTGAATCAACTGCTTCCTGGAGCATCCTCTTCTCATTCCTGAGTATTACTTCGGGGGCCTTTATCTCAATAAGTCGCTTAAGCCTGTTATTCCTGATTATTACCCTCCTGTAAAGGTCGTTCAGGTCGCTGGTGGCGAACCTTCCTCCATCGAGCGGAACCAACGGTCTTAGCTCAGGAGGGATCACGGGAACTACCTTAATTACCATCCATTCAGGTTTATTGACACTCTTTGACTCCCTGAAAGCCTCAACTACCTGCAGGCGCTTGAGTGCCTCATTCTTCCTCTGCTGTGAAGTCTCGGTATTTGCCCTGTGGCGCAGGGAATAGGAGAGTTCATCAAGTTTAAGCCTCTGAAGCAGCCGGTAGATGGCTTCAGCCCCCATGTCGGCAATAAACTTGTCGGGATGATCATCCTCGAGGTACTGGTTCTCCTTTGGGAGCGACTCGGTTATTTCAAGGTATTCCTCCTCGGTAAGGAAGTCAAGGTATTTTATACCATCAACTGCCTTTATGCCGGGGTTTACCACAACATACCTCTCGTAATATATAATTGAATCAAGCTTCTTGGTCGGCAATCCAAGCAGATACCCGATCTTGTTTGGAAGCGACCTGAAATACCATATATGCGCTACCGGCACAACCAGCGAGATGTGCCCCATTCTTTCGCGGCGCACTTTCTTCTCAGTTACCTCAACACCGCAGCGGTCGCAAACTATACCCTTGTATCTTATGCGCTTGTATTTGCCGCAATGGCACTCAAAATCCTTTACCGGTCCGAAGATCCTTTCACAGAAAAGGCCATCTCTCTCGGGTTTATAGGTGCGATAGTTGATGGTTTCAGGCTTGAGAACCTCACCGCTCGAACGATCAAGTATCTCCTCAGGTGACGCCAGTCCTATAGATATTTTCGAATAACTTGGCTTTGTCTTTAGATCTCTTCTGAACGACATATTCCGTTGTTTTCTTTACAATAGTTCATACCAATTAGTCAAGTATCACGCTCAGTCCCAGGCCCCTGAGTTCATGCAGGAGCACGTTGAGCGATTCCGGAATACCGGGTTGCGGCATGGGTTCTCCCTTTACTATTGCCTCGTATGCCTTGGCACGTCCAATCACATCGTCCGACTTGATAGTAAGGATTTCCTGCAGAATATGTGCGGCTCCGAACGCCTCGAGGGCCCACACTTCCATTTCACCAAAACGCTGGCCGCCAAACTGAGCCTTACCTCCGAGAGGTTGCTGGGTTATGAGTGAGTACGGTCCAATTGAGCGTGCATGCATCTTGTCATCAACCATATGACCAAGCTTCAGCATGTAAATTATCCCCACAGTTGCCGGCTGGTCAAATCTCTCTCCGGTACTGCCGTCATACAGATAGGTCTTTCCAAATTTCGGCAAACCTGCCTTTTCGGTATACCCATTTATCTGGTCAATTGTGGCACCATCGAATATCGGCGAGGAGAATTTGAGTCCGAGCTCTGTGCCTGCCCAGCCCAGAACGGTTTCGTATATCTGTCCCAGGTTCATCCTTGAGGGAACACCAAGCGGATTGAGAACAATATCAACCGGGGTTCCGTCTTCAAGGAATGGCATGTCGGCAGCCCTGACAATCTTGGCAACTATACCCTTGTTACCATGGCGTCCGGCCATTTTATCACCAACACGTATCTTGCGTTTCTTGGCAATGTAAACCTTCGCAAGTCGTATTATACCCGCCGGCAGTTCATCGCCGATTGTGATGTTGTATTTCTTGCGCTTCTGAACGCTGTCAATCTCCTTGTACTTATTGATGTAGTTGTGGAGAAGCTCCTTTATCTGGTCATTCTTCTTCTTGTCAGTCGTCCATTTGTTGGGATTGATATTAAGGTAATCAATCTCCTGGAGCTGCTTGAGGGTAAACTTTGATCCCTTGGGTATAATGTCAACATTCAGGTAATCTTTTACACCCTGCGAGGTCTTTCCGTTAACCAGTATGAACAGCTTGTCAACAAGGCGGGCTTTCAGATCATCGACACTGCGGTTGAAATCAGCATCGATCCTGTCAAGCATTGGTTTCTCGGTAGTTTTCGACTTACGGTCCTTTACTGCCCTTGTGAAAAGTTTCTTATCGATAACAACACCATCGAGTGACGGTCCTGCCTTTAGTGAGGCATCCTTCACATCTCCGGCCTTGTCGCCGAATATTGCCCTGAGGAGTTTCTCCTCGGGTGACGGGTCTGATTCGCCCTTGGGTGTTATCTTGCCAATAAGGATATCGCCCGGACCAATATGAGCTCCGATGCGGATTATACCATTCTCATCGAGGTGCTTCGTAGCCTCCTCGCTGACATTAGGTATATCGGAGGTGAGTTCCTCCATGCCCCTCTTGGTATCGCGAACTTCAAGGAGATATTCATCAATATGAATCGATGTGAATACATCCTCCTCCACTACCCTCTCGGAGATAACTATGGCATCCTCAAAATTATATCCTTTCCATGGCATGAATGCCACCTTCAGGTTCCTGCCCAGGGCAAGTTCACCATTCTTGGTTCCATACCCCTCACTGAGTACCTGCCCCTTCGATACCTTCTCACCCTTTCTGACAATTGGAACAAGGTTTATGCAGGTGTTCTGGTTGGTTTTTTTGTACTTCGGAAGGGTATACCTCTTAACGTCATCATCGAAACTGACGAATTTCTCTTCATCAGTCCGTGAATACCTGACAACTATCTCATTGGCATCGACATACTCTACCACTCCGTCTCCTTCGGCGGTTACGAGTATCCTGCTGTCACTGATCACCTGCGCCTCCAGGCCGGTTCCCACCACAGGAGATTCCGGACGGACCAGTGGTACGGCCTGACGCATCATATTCGAACCCATAAGGGCCCTGTTCGCATCATCATGCTCAAGGAAGGGTATCAGTGATGCC
>VGGM01000039.1 GCA_016868515.1 Bacteroidota bacterium
CAATACTGATTCACCAATGAATTATCCGGCAAATACCTATCATTTCAGGCAGGACAGTGATTTTCTTTATTTTTTTGGTCTTGATCTTCAGGGTTTGTACGGAGTTATTGACTTTGATTCTGGTGAGGATTTTATTTTTGGCAATGATGTTGACCTTGATGACATAATCTGGATGGGTCCTCAGCCTCTTATTAAAGACCTTGCAGCCAAAGCAGGTGTAAAGAACACATCACCGGTTTCTAAGCTGGAGGATTTTATAAGGGACACAGCTGCCAAGGGAAGGAAGATTCATTTTCTTCCGCCTTACAGGGGAGAGAACAAGATGCTTCTGGGCTCCCTGCTTAAAGAGAATCCCTGTCAGATGAAAAGCAAGGCGTCGGAGGAGCTTATTAAGGCAGTGATTGCTTTACGTTCGATCAAGGAGCCATGGGAGGTGGAAGAGATAGAAAGGGCAGTAGACATTGCCTATGAAATGCATGTGACAGCCATGAAGATGTGCAAACCCGGTGTTGCTGAGCAGGAGATTTTCGGAACCATTGAGGGCCTTGCCCTCTCGAAGGGCAGGGGCCCTTCATTTCCCATAATATTGAGCATCAACGGACAGACACTGCACAACCATGCCCATAACAACATTCTGAAGGTTGGAAGAATGTTGGTTACAGACTGCGGAGCCGAGACTAATATGTGCTACAGTTCTGACATTACGCGCACCACCCCGGTAGGCGGGAAGTTTTCGCCACGTCAGAAGGATATTTACAATGTAGTTCTCAAGGCAAATGTTGAAGCGATAAAGGCAACCGGACCCGGTAAGTCAAACAGGGATATTCATATGCTTGCCTGCAGGGTAATTGCATCAAGCCTTAAGGATCTTGGTCTTATGAAAGGCGACATAGATGAGGCTGTAAAGGAGGGCGCACACGCGCTCTTTATGCCGCATGGACTTGGTCATATGATGGGCCTTGATGTGCACGACATGGAGTCGTTGGGAGAGAATTACATTGGATATAATGAGGAGGTTAAGCGCAGCACACAGTTTGGCACACGGTTTCTGAGGTTTGCACTTCCCTATAAGCCGGGTCATGTATTTACCATTGAACCGGGTTGCTATTTTATACCGGAACTTATTGACAGGTGGAAGGCAGATAAGATGCATACTGCCTTCATCAACTATGCCGAGGTTGAAAAATACCGCGACTTTGGCGGGGCACGCATAGAAGATGATTTGCTCATTACAGGAACAGGTCACAAACTCCTTGGCAGGCCAATACCAAAAACGGTAGAGGATATCGAAGCGGTTTGTGCCTGAGGTTATCGTCTCATCTGTCCTGGAAATACAGGGAGACTTTCATGGCCATTCTCATCGACCGACTGAACTGCGAAGAAGTAATTGTCCTTTGAATAGGGGAGAGTTATCTCGGTTCCGGTTACGAATATTTTTTTCTGCCAGAGAGGCATGTATGTTTCACGCATCATCACGTAATATCCTGCGGGTTTCTTCCCCTGTTTCGGGGGTTCCCAGCCGATAGTAGTGTGATTCCCTGTTCCTGACATCCTTATGCCACAGTTAACGGGTTCCCAGGGAGCCTGGGCGAGATTGGCAAGGACAGCTAAATTTACTCCGGTGTTTTTCCTGAGATATTCATAATCAATAAATTCTGGAAGGTCACCGTATACTTTTCCATCCTCGGTGCGTGGCACCTGATGCTGCCTGTCATAGTTTTCATTGAACTCACTTATACGTACGGCAGTAAATCCGAGCTGACAGAACGGGGTATGGTCGCCGCCCCTGCCGAACCTGTCGTTTCTGAATATGAGGGTGACATCCAGCTGGTCGACATACCTCTCACCTATCTCCTTAATATATCTTGCAAGCTGTCTTGCCTTACCGTCATTTTCTCCTGATGTATAGCGTCGGAGTGATGCCATTGCATCAGTTTCGAGAGCCGGAACCCCTTCGCTGAAGACCCTGAGCCTCATATTACTGTTTGCCAGTGTCTCACCTGCGTCGCTGTTGGCTATCATGTCGTTGTTAAGAAGTGCTATGATGTTCCAGTTTTCGTCTTTAGCTTTCTGGGCAGTATGGCGTGCACCCAGAAGACCATGTTCCTCGCCGGAAAAGGCCATGAATACAATAGTGGCCGGGAAGGGTTTTGCAGAAATGATCCTGCATATTTCGAGCATAGCGGCAATACCTGAAGCATCATCGTTGGCTCCAGGGGCAGCATTTGTGTTGTCAATATCCCTTGCAGCACGGCTGTCTAAATGGGCACTCATTACAATTATGCGTGTATCGGCGGGGTCGCTTCCCTGAAGCGTTGCGATTACATTCTTAAGGGTTATTTCCTGGGGTATACGCTGCCTCTCGCCACCTGTCTTGTATTCATCAAATTCAACTTTTAATCTGCCTCCTGACGCAGGCACATAGCTTTCAAATTCCTTCAGTATCCAGTTCCATGCTGCTCCAATCCCCTTATCGGCACTGTTTTGTTCACTCATGTTATGCCTGGTATGGAAGCTAACCAGCTTAAGTATGTGCTGTTCAAGGCGCTGGGGAGATATTTGCCTTATCATTGACTCAATTTCAGGATCCCGTCTTATTATCTCCTGGGAGTTGGTAATGCCGATCAACAGCAATGACAAAGTCAATGCACAAGAATACTTCTTCATATTTCCTCCTTCGTTAGAATGCCTTGTAATACTCCCTGTTAAGTCTCGCAATATTTGTGAGTTTGATGCCTTTAGGGCACTGGGCTTCACAGGCTCCTGTATTTGAACAGTTACCGAAGCCCAGTTCATCCATGACCGACACCATTTCTCTTACACGTTCCTTAGCCTCAATCCTTCCCTGGGGGAGAAGTGCGAGCTGGGATATTTTAGCTGACAGGAACAGCATGGCTGATGCGTTTTTACAGGCTGCAACGCAAGCCCCGCAACCTATGCATGAAGCTGAATCGAAAGCCTCATCGGCATGCTTCTTTCTGCAGGGTATTGAATTTGAATCAGGGGCTGCTCCTGTATTGACTGAAATAAAGCCTCCTGCCACCTGTATTTTATCGAAGGCCGATCGGTCAACCATAAGGTCCTTGATTACGGGAAAGGTTTTTGCCCTCCAGGGTTCGACAGTTATAGTATCACCGTCGTTAAAATATCTCATGGACAGATGGCAGGTAGTTATTCCCGGGACCGGGCTGTGCGGATATCCGTTTATATACATACCGCACGATCCGCATATCCCTTCCCTGCAATCGTGGTCGAATGCCACGGGTTCCCGGCCTTCCTGTACAAGTTTTGTGTTGAGTGCGTCAAGCATTTCGAGGAATGACATCTCAGGAGAAACGCCATCGAAATCATAAGTTGCGAATGCGCCTTTCGACTTGCTGTTTTTCTGACGCCATATTTTAAGTCTGACTTTCATATCAGTGGTTTTTCATTGTTTCACAATCGGTTACTTGTAGCTTCGTTCCTTCATCTCTACCTCAACAAATGAGAGCATTTCCTTGTGAAGGGTGTGAGTTTTTTCGCTTTCATTAAACTGCCAGGCGGCGACATACGCAAACTCTGCATCGTTTCTCATTGCCTCTCCTTCGGGTGTCTGGCTTTCTTCCCTGAAGTGCGCACCGCAGGATTCCTTCCTGTGAAGGGCATCGGTGATCATCAGTTTAGCCAGCTCAAAATAATCGGCAACACGACCTGCCTTTTCGATTTCCTGGTTAACCTCATCAGAACTACCCGGCACGTTTACATCCTTCCAGAACTCCTCTTCAAGTTCATTTACCATTTTCAGTGCCTTTGTCAGTCCTTCGCTATTACGCGACATTCCGCAATAGTCCCACATAATGCGTCCCAGCCTTTTATGGAACGAAGTCACAGTTTGCTTTCCACTGATTGACAGCAATTTATTAATTCTGTCGGTAACCGATTTTTCTGCCTCCCCGAATTCCTTACCGTCGGTAGGAATTTTTCCTGTTTTTATCTCCGGGGCCAGATAGTTCGAGATGGTATTTGGCAGAATGAAGTATCCGTCACCTGCTGCCTGCATCAGTGAGCATGCTCCCAGCCTGTTGGCGCCGTGATCGGAGAAATTTGATTCTCCGATTGCATACAGACCGGGGATTGTCGTCATCAGCTCATAGTCAACCCATAGTCCTCCCATGGTATAGTGTCCGGCCGGATAAATTTTCATGGGCTCGTCATAAGGGTCAGAGCCGGTAATGGTTTCATACATCTCAAACAGGTTCCCGTATTTGGATTCAATAGCCTTTTTACCCTGTTTCTTAATGGCATCACGAAAATCAAGGTTAACGGCAAGTCCCGTTTTGCCCACACCATAACCTGCATCACATCTCTCCTTGGCGGCTCTTGATGCTACATCGCGTGGAACAAGGTTTCCGAAAGCGGGATACCTGCGTTC
Source organism: Bacteroidota bacterium (assembly GCA_016868515.1). Lineage (GTDB taxonomy): Bacteria > Bacteroidota > Bacteroidia > Bacteroidales > VadinHA17 > SLNP01. Next base: position 4,412 of record VGGM01000039.1, read on the forward strand.
GAGAAAATAATCCCTCTCCTCCTCGGGAATATCATTTGGATGTCTTTTCTCATCCTTGTTTTTTGGAACCCAAATTCTTCCGTCGTTGCGAAGTGATTCCGACATTAGTGTCAGTTTAGCCTGATAATCGTTAAGCTGGGGTACGCTTGTAGGGTGTATCTGCACAAAACTTGGATTTGCAAACAGTGCCCCCTTGCGATGAGCCTTCCAGGCTGCCGAGGCATTCGAGTTGACTGCAAGGGTTGACAGGTAGTATATTGTTCCATAACCCCCTGTAGCCAAAACGACTGCATGAGCCGAGTGTCTTTCCAGTTCACCTGTTATCAGGTTGCGGGCTATTATACCTCTGGCCTTTCCGTCAATCAGTACAAGTTCCAGCATCTCTCTTCTGGGAAACATTTTAACGGTTCCGAGCTTAATCTGTCGGTTTAGTGACGAATAGGCACCCAGAAGGCACTGTTGTCCTGTCTGACCCTTGGCATAGAATGTTCTTGAAACCTGAACACCTCCGAATGAGCGGTTATCGAGTGTGCCGCCATAGTCCCTTGCGAACGGGACACCCTGGGCAGTATAGTGGTCAATTACATCGTTACTGACTTCTGCCGCCCTGTAGACATTGGCCTCCCTTGCCCTGAAGTCTCCTCCTTTTATCATGTCGTAAAACAGCCGGTAAATACTGTCACCGTCATTCTTGTAATTCTTGGCGGCATTAATACCTCCCTGGGCGGCAACTGAGTGGGCGCGCCTGGGGCTGTCCTGAAAGCAAAAGTTTTTGACATTGTATCCTAGTTCTCCAAGCGCTGAAGCAGCACCTGCCCCTGCCAGACCGGTTCCAATGACAATTATATCAAGTTTCTTTTTATTGGCCGGATTGACAAGGTTTACCGACTGCTTGTAGCGTGTCCACTTCTCAGCTATCGGTCCTTCTGGTATTTTAGCATCAAGTTTTATCATTGTTATTGGCTTTTTCGGTTTAACAGGTTACTTCAGAATCCAGATCACAAAGGGTATATATGCGAAACCAATTGGGATAGCGATGGCATACACAGCTGCCATAACCTTAACCACCGGGGTCCATATCCTGTGATTGAGCCCCAGAGTCTGGAATGCCGAGTAGAATGCATGATGCAGGTGAAATCCCAGTAGGATAAAGCATACCCAGTATATTATATTATATGCCGGAATCTTGAACAGGTTGTGAGCCACTGAGTAGAAGTTCTCCGGGTCGCCTTCAACAATACCCAGCTTAATGAAGTAGAAATTGAAGAAATGGAGTATAAGAAATATGAAGATGGAACCTCCGGTCCATATCATAAACCTTGAGAAGGGTGAGGTATCAGACCTGTTCGGTGCCTTGTATGCTACCGGACGGGCAATCCAGTTCTGAACCTGCAGTAAAATGCCCCAGATTACGTGAATCATGATTGCCACAAAGAGAACTACCTCTACAACCTTAATAAAGGGGAATGTTGACATAAAATGAGCGGCCTTGTTGAAGGGTTCCGGGTCATCATTCAGAAGCATCAGGTTTATGGCAAGGTGAACCGGCAGAAATGTAAGAAGAAACAGTCCTGCCAGGGCCATAACGAATTTCTTTGAAATGGAAGAATAGAGTACCTTGTTCATTGGTCAGATTGGTTTAACTGGTTAACGAAAAACAGTTTTAGATCGGTTCCCCTAAAAATAGGGTTATTTTGGAAGAAATCCAATCAAAGCAGGATGCTCATAAACATTTTTCTGGCTGTCACAGGATATAGTTAATCACCAGCATTGCATACCTTTGCTTACAATGGTAAGGTATTTCATAAGGGATGGTAGGCGTCTGGCATACACTGATACAGGCAGAGGTGATGTAATAGTGCTTTTGCATGGTTACCTTGGATCACTTGATGTTTTTAAAAATATATCCGGAAAACTGAGCCGCAGTTTCAGGATTGTAGCAGTCGACCTGCCGGGGCATGGTCAGTCTGATATTTTATCGGAGTGTCATAGTATGGAACTGATGGCAGCTTCTGTTTATGATCTTATCAGGTTCTTAGGCATTGATCGCGTACTCATAACCGGTCATTCACTTGGGGGGTATGTTGTACTGGCTTTTCTTGAGAAGTATGCAGAATTAGTTGGTGGTTATTGCCTGTTTCATTCCCACCCCTTTGCCGATAGTGACGAGGCAATAGAAAGGAGGAAGAGGGAAATACAGATAGTATTAGCCGGAAGGAAATCAATAATGTATCCGAGTAATATTGAGAAGATGTACTCCCCTTACAATCTTGAGAGGTTTAATAGTGAGCTGAATGCACTGAATGATATTGCTTCCCGCACTCCCGATGACGGGATAGTTGCTGTATTGAAGGGTATGATTGCACGTCCTTCAAGACTTGGATTAATGGAGAGTTCACAGAGCCCATTCCTTTGGGTACTGGGCATACACGATCAGTATATTGATTACAGGAGTGTTACCGGTGCGGTTCAATTACCTTCAAATGGTCAGATGGCGACGCTTTTTGAGTCGGGGCACCTTGGTTTCATTGAAGAGCCTGAGAGGTCGACAATGATTTTGAGAGATTTTGCCCTGAAGGTTTTTGGTTCAGAAAGCCGTGCCTGAGATACTTGCTTTCCTCACTTTGACTCTCTCTGAAGATAGTCGACTGCAAGCTTTAGGGTTGTATCGAGCTCCTCCCATACAGGATAGAACCCCTTGTTATCAAGCATATTTCGTGCGATATAGGCCTTTACCTGGATAGTGATTATTTTCCCGGAGGCATCCAGTCCCGGATTGTCGCGTGGAACTCCGTTGTCTGTAGCAAATGAAACAAACTTTTCGAGTATGCCTTCAGAATCAAGGAAACGGTTCAATTGCTGCACATCCCTGAAAGCTGAGAGTTTCTCACGATTATTTTCGGTGTATCTCAGTGCATAGCGGTAAATGAGGCCACTGTTCCTGACCCTGAGAAAATAGTCGGAAACTCCTGCAGTATCTATTGGTATAAAAATATCAGGCATAATTCCTCCTCCTCCAAAGACGGTTCTTCCGCCGGGTGTTGTGAATTTGAGCGAATCGGGCATATGGATACTATCTGCAACAAGCATTTCGCCACTATGGAAGCGATCGCCCAGATCCTGATAATAATCCTCATAACCGTTATTGTAGGGTTTCTGTATTGACCGGCCGGTAGGAGTGTAGTATCGTGCAATAGTAAGGCGCATGCCCGAACCGTCCCTGAATCCTATAGGTTCCTGAACAAGACCCTTACCAAATGATCTGCGTCCCATAATTGTTCCTCTGTCATTGTCCTGTACTGCACCGGCAAGGATTTCACTGGCAGAAGCGCTCCATTCATCTATCAGTATTACCAGATCTCCGTTGAGGAATTCACCCGTGTTGTTGGCTTTAATCTCCTCACGCGGGTATGCTCGTCCTTCGGTGTAAACAATCATTTGTCCTTCATGAAGAAACTGATTGGCGATACTTGTGGCAGCCTCCATTACACCACCGGAATTGCTTCTCAGGTCAACGATAAGCTTGGTCATTCCTTGCTCCTTAAGCTCCCTCAGTGAGGCGAGAAATTCATCAAAAGTTGTAACCGCGAAAGTGTTGATCTTGATATAGCCAGTTGATTCATTAATCATATAGGCAACATCAATTGTATGGATAGGGATTTTGTCGCGAGTAATTTCAAATGGCAGAAGGGTTGCGACTCCATTTCTCAGTACCCTTATTCTGACGGAGGTTCCCCTTGGCCCTTTAAGCATTTTAACAACATCTTCATCGGGGATGTTTTTACCGGCGACAAGAGAGTCGTTAACATAAATGATTTTATCACCGGCAAGTAGTCCAACCTTTTCCGACGGTCCTCCTGGAATAGTACTGATGACAAGTATAGTGTCGGTTATCATGTTGAATGATATCCCAATACCTTCGAAATTTCCCTGAAGTGGTTCATTTGCCCTGGTAAGGTCCCGGGCTGGTATATAAACCGAGTGAGGGTCAAGTCGCCTGAGCAGGGCGGGGATGGCTGTTTCCTCGAGTTCCTGCCTGTTTACCGTGTCAACATATTTTGACTCAATAATTGATAAAACAGAACCTATCTTATCGGTTGATGGAGAGAATCCGGAGATTGTGTGGATTGTTTTTTTCCCGGGCAGGTACCATCCCATTAAAAGCCCTGTTACAAGCGAAAGTGCAACGACCAGGGGCATAAGTATGTTACGCAGGGAATTATTCGATTTCATAAATGTTTCTTTCAAGGTCAATAAAGACAATTTCGATGCCAGCTCTTCCCAGCAGTTCGAGTCCGTCGTTTGTGTGATATTTATTGCAGTAGACAACCCTTCTGATACCGGACTGGATAATCAGTTTGGCGCACTCCATACAGGGAGAGGTAGTTACATAAAGGGTGGAGTCTTCACTCGAGTTGTTTGATTTAGCGACTTTTGTTATTGCATTGGCTTCGGCATGAAGTACATAGGGTTTGGTTTTAAAATTATCATCTTCACAGACATTTTCGAAACCTGAAGGTG
>VGGM01000040.1 GCA_016868515.1 Bacteroidota bacterium
CTATTACCCTGAAATGAAGGAAATACCTTCAACGGCGAAATCGCCACAGCAGATGTTCGGGGCCATAGCAAAGAGCTATTTTGCCGGTCAGATTAAGGTGGACCGCAAGGATATGGTGGTGGTGTCAATCATGCCATGCCTTGCCAAGAAATATGAATGCCAGCGAGACGAGTTTGCTGTGGATAATAATCCTGATGTCGACTTTTCGATCTCCACCAGGGAGCTTGCCAACTTCATAAAATCGGCAAACATTGACCTGAAGAACCTTGAAGATGAAGAGTTTGACAACCCGCTGGGGGAATCAACCGGTGCCAGTGTGATTTTCGGCAATACCGGCGGAGTAATTGAAGCCGCGGTACGTACAGCTTATGAGCTGTTTACCGGCAAAAAACTTCAGAGGCTCGACTTCAGTGAACTGAGGGGGATGGAAGGTGTCAGAAGTGCTATAATCGACTTTGATGGTCTGCCTGTAAGCATAGGTATTGCCCACGGTCTGGGTAATGCCCGCAAGCTTCTCGACGACGTTAAGAGCGGCCGGTCGCAGTTCCATGCCATTGAGGTAATGGCCTGCCCCGGAGGTTGTATAGGCGGGGGCGGACAGCCGCTGCACCATGGAGATTCCTCCATACTAAAGGCAAGAGCTGCTGCTATTTACGAGGAAGACAGAAAGAAACCACTGAGAAAATCGCATGAGAACCCCTTTATAATAAAGCTTTATGAAGAGTTTCTGGGCGAACCCAACAGTGAAAAGGCTCATCATCTGCTTCATACTAAGTACTTCGACAGGAAGAAGCGGATAATTGTTAAGCAGCATGGTGTTGACGATGGTTTAACTCATTAAGAATTAAGGTTATGTCAAGTATTAAAATAGAGTTGAAGAAAGCGGATGTTGAAAAGATAAAGGAGATATGTGCCTCCTTCGGCAACGAACCTCAGGAGCTGATAAATGTGCTTCACAAATGCCAGGAACACTTCGGGTATCTTCCCGCGGAAATCCAGGAAGTCGTTTCTGAACATCTCTCGGTTCCGGTTGCAAAAATATACGGAGTGGTTACCTTCTATTCATTCTTCACCATGACCCCAAAAGGCAAACACCCCATAAGCATCTGCATGGGGACAGCCTGTTACGTCAGGGGTGCCGAGAAGGTGCTTGATGAGTTCAGGAAGGAGCTGGGTATACAGGTTGGTCAGACATCGGCCGATGGCAGGTTTTCACTGTCGAGCCTTCGCTGTGTCGGAGCATGCGGTCTGGCGCCGGTAGTTCTGGTAGGCGATAAGACGTATGGCCGGGTTGCTCCCGACGATGTAAGGAATATTCTTAAGGAATATGAAGGCTAGGGCTACCTGGCCGGATTATGGTTTGGTTTTTAGGTTAACACGGCGCCCCGGACTGGTAACCCTGGGTGCGGAACCGGGGCTCCCGCCCCGGTTTTTTTTGTGCCAGAAGAACATCTGTTTCTGACGTTCCTTCTCTGACCGGTCGCGCGGTACAAATACCTGCTCACCGGTATATGGATTGATGCCGGTGTAATAAATGGTGGTGGAAAGTGTCATGGGTGTGGGAGTAAAATCCTGAACCTGCTCGGGTCTTATGTCGAGTGCCTTAAGCTCAGCGGCCAGGCTCTCCATTTTCTTAATAGTGCATCCGGGATGGGATGAGATCAGGTAGGGGATAATCACCCCACTCCTCCCCGATTGCTTCATTATTGCATCATACCTTCGTTTCAGAATGGTGAAAAGGTTAAATGAGGGCTTGCGCATTAGTTTCAGAACATCATCATCGGTGTGTTCCGGAGCCACCTTGAACCAGCCCGAGATATGCTTTTCCAGCAACCGCTTCAGATAGATATCCTCTTCCTTGCCTGCCTTGCGGTTAAACTCCTTCAGCAAAAGATCGTACCGCACCCCGCTTCCTATAAATATTTTTTTTATTCCGGGACGCTTAAGGGCGGCCTCGTAGAGTTCGTTCAACTCGCGATGTGTGACCTCAAGGTTATTGCAGACGAAGGGCCAGATGCATGACGGGCGGTTGCATTTCAGGCACTTCCCGGTATCGGTGGCTTTCATACCATACATATTGGCTGAGGGCCCGCCAAGGTCGGTAATAACTCCGCTGAAACCCTCCATTGCAGCTATCCGGTCAATCTCCCTGAGCACAGACTCCTTCGACCTGCTCACAACCTGCTTTCCCTGGTGGGCAGCTATTGCACAGAAACTGCATCCGCCAAAGCAACCACGGTGTATGTTTACCGAGTTCCTGATCATCTCAAAGGCGGGTATCGATCCCTTATTCCTGTAACGGGGATGAGGAAGATAGGTGAAGGGCAGTTCGTAAACACTGTCGGCGGTGGCCCGGCCGGCCGGCGGAAACGGAGGGTTGACAACAACCACCCTTTCTCCGGTCTGCTGCAGTATTCTGGCCTGTTCAATTTTGTTCGACTCCTTCTCGAAAAGCATAAAGCTGCGGGCGAATGCCTTTTTATCAGACACAACGGTCTCATGGGAATCGAGAATCAGATCTTCCCATTTCCTGCTTACAGGGATATTACCTTTTCCATCAACCACCAGGGAGGTTTGTGGTATGGTTTTCAGCGAACTGAAGGGGACTCCTTTCTTAAGCAGGCGTATTATTTCTCGCACAGGCTCTTCACCCATACCGTACACAAGCATGTCGGCGCCGCTGCTGATGAGCACCGACGGCTCAACCATCTCTTTCCAGTAATCGTAGTGGCTCAATCGTCGCATTGAAGCTTCTATACCGCCCGCCAGCACCGGCACATCGGGGAATAGCTTTTTTAGAATTGAGGTGTACACTATGGTAGGATAATCGGGACGGAACCCGGATTTCCCGCCCGGAGTGTAGGCATCGTCGGAGCGCCGCCGGCGGGCTGCGGTATAATGATTCACCATAGAGTCCATGTTTCCGGCAGTGACAGCAAAGAACATCCTGGGTTTTCCCAGCTTCCTGAAATCGCGCAGGTCGTCCTTCCAGTTTGGCTGGGGTACTACAGCCACCACCGCACCCTCATCCTGCATAACCCTCCCTATTACTGAGGCACCGAATGAGGGGTGATCGACATAGGCATCACCGGTGAAGATGATAATGTCAACCTCATCTTCGCCCTGAGCTTCAAGCTCCTTCCGGCTTGCCGGCAGCCATGCTGCATTTTTTACGGTTGGCCCTGGTTCCGCCATAATGAGCCCAAAGTTGATAATAAAAACCGGATTTAAAATACGGCAGGATTGTTGCAATGATAATAGTTCAGGAATTCTGCGTAAAATTGGCAGGCTTCCGCAATGGAACCAAACGGGATTGTGAATGAACAGGATAATTGAGCAGCACAGACAGGTTGTGTCGCTTGTTGCAGACAAAAGGCTGAAGCAGGCGCTCGACGTGCTTGAGGAGATGAAGGAATCAGCCTTGCCGGGCCGATTTAGCGATGATTATGAGAATGTTACGACTACATACAGGAATATGCTGAAGTACACCATTGAAGGTGTGACAGACCCTGAGAGGGAGATTGTCTACGGCAAGTTGCTGAAATCAATACTAAGCCTTGCCGACAGGGTAAAACAAGACATATTGTCACGTCATTCGGGGTGGCACACATACTGGGTGAGGCAGCAGGCTGAGAAGGAGCAGGCGCTTAGCGGGAAAACCCTGGTTGAAACCGTCGACGACCTGATGTTCAAACAACAACTCGATGAATGGCTGAGGCTTTCCGGTGAGGCTTCAACCGATCACGGGACGGAACAGTCACGACAGCACAAACAGTTGATAAGAAGAATATTCAATCACTTGTGGCTCGCCGACAATTACGGGGAGGTGGAGCAAAACCTCACCGGAATAATTGAACGAAGCGGGAAATTCCGGTGGTTCGAAGTTTCACTCTTCGTTAGTGCAATAACACTTAGTGCTGTAAGGGTTTTCAGGATTGAAAAGGTCAGAAAGCTGCTGGACTTTTATGGCAATGATAATGCCGATGTAAAGGCCCGGGCCCTTGCCGGGCTCATTGTTGTACTCTACTATCACAGGCAAAGACTGGAGATATTTCCCGAAGTTACCCGATGGCTTGATGAAGCAGGTACGGATGGCAGATTCAGGGAGCACTGCCGCATTGTGGTGCTGCAGATGCTTCGATCGCGCGAGACGGAGAAACTGGGAAAGAAGCTTACGGAAGAGATTCTTCCCCAGGTGGCCAGGCTGAAGCCAAGAATAGAGGAGCGGCTTGACCTCGACAACATTTTTCCTGAAGGGCCGGGCGACGACAAGAATCCCGACTGGTCGCAGATGTTCGGTGAGTCGGAAGAGATGTTCAGAACCTTTGAGGAACTTACAAAGTTGCAGATGGAGGGAGCCGATGTTTATATGCAGGCATTCTCCAACCTGAAGCATTTTGATTTTTTCCGTGATTTCGAAAACTGGTTTATGCCTTTTCACCCCGATCATGAGGCAGTTGACGATATTTTCAGGGATGAGATACTGGGCCCTGGTACTAACGACCTTGCCGAAGCACTATACAAAACACCTTTCATATGCAATTCCGACAAATACAGTCTTATACTTAATCTCAAGCATCTGCCTGCGGCTCAGAAGGCAATGATGCTGAAGGTTTTCAGGCTGGAACTTGAGGGTCTGGGGCAATTTGAGGAGACTGAATCGGCAACCGATCCGTATCGTGCTTTCCGGACTTCGGTAACAGGTTACCTTCAGGACCTTTACAGGTTTTTCAAGCTCTCACCCTACAGAAAGGAATTTGAGGATATATTTGAAGGAAGACTCGATATCTACAATACGGTATTCTACCGGCGCCACTGCAGTACTCCTGAGTCAAATCTGAGCATGGCCGATTATCTGTTCAGCAAGGACTTCTTCAGTGATGCGCTTGACCTGTATGCCGAGAGGGTAACTGAAGAGCCGTCGAATGTGCAACTATATGAAAAGCTCGGGTATTGCCATGAAAAGGAGAAAAATTATGGCGAAGCCTTAAAATTCTACCAGAGAGCTGAGCTGATTGAACGAAGGGTATGGACCATAAAGAAGGCAGGTAATTGTCTTAGAAAACTGGGCAGGCTGGAAGAGGCCCTTGACTATTACCTCCTTGCCGCCAATACCACTCCCGATGATATGCATACCACCCTTATGATTGCTCATACATACCTTGATCTTAAGGAATATGAACCGGCACTCAAACACTATTTTAAAATAGAATACGATCAGCCCGGCAACATTAAAATCCTCAGGCCCATTGCATGGTGTTACCTGGCTCTGGGTAAGTTTGGCGAATCGGAAAAATACTATGAGCGCCTGCGCACAGCCGGACCCAGCGCACATGATTATATCAACATGGGGCACCTTGCTTTCTGTACCGGAAAGAATAAGGAGGCTGCCAGCTACTACAGGCAGTCTCTGCTGGCAGGTGCATTCAACCGGCAACTTTTCATTAATACCATGAAAGATGATGAGGAAATGCTGCTGCGCAATGGTGTAGACCCGGCAGATATCCCGATTGTTACCGATTATGTTTTGTTTTCAGCCTGATGTGGCTGGCCTGATGTGGCAGCAGGCCGGATTACCTTCCGGGAGCTGGCTGGCTGCCCCGCCAACGGCCAGAGTCAGGCATATGTCTCATTCTGAAGGAGTCATCAGAATGCCGCATGCGTGATGAATCGTTCGGGATCCGTCCCTTGCCTTGTGTTGAGAAATCCTGCCTGCGCTTTTCCATCTCCTGAATCTTATCCCTTTGCTCCTCTGTCATGAGGGGTTCCATTTCATTCCAAAGGTTCCTGGTAAGATCCTCGAATTGCTTGCGGAAACCAGATTGAAGTTCCCTGCTTGATCTGGCATATTTCTTAATCACAACTTCAAGCTTCTCCTTCTGCTCTTCGTCGGGGTTTATAATCTGATATATACCTTCCCTGAACCTCTCCTCAGAAAAGAAGAACCGTACCGGCTTCAGTTTCTGATACCTGATGCTGGCCGAAGTAAGCATCCCCAGTACAAACCCCAGCAGCAGGGTGGCTATGATTATAAACAGAGACTTCTTATTCATTTTCTGAGTTTTAGTGATCAGTAAGCAACCCGATCAGTGTTTCATCGTATGATTCACTGATACCCACCAGTGAATTGAATGTAAGCGATCCTTCCATTACAAAAATGGAAATAAGCAGCAGAATAATTGCGGCGACGCCGGCAAAAGCCACTCTGTAGAAGACAGAATTGAGTGACCTGACAAGCTCCATCTGTCTGTTCACGATTATAGCACCGCCATAGATTCTTCTGATGACCTTCGAGGTAAATTCGCTGCCAAAGCTGTATTCCACACCTTCTGAACGAAGTTTTTCCCTGATGTAGCCGGGTGATTTACCCAGTCCAGGTGCCTCATCGATAATATTAATAAGATCTTCAGGCTTCATATTCTTATAGTTTTTTCAGTATATTTCTCATCTGTTCCTGTGCCCTTGAAAGCCGTGACAGAACTGTGCCGACAGGTAATCCAAGGGTATCGGCAGTCTCTCTGGTATCGTACCCCTGCAACATACGCATTACCATTACCGACCTGTATTTTGGTTCCAGTAACTGCAATGCCTTTTCTACAAGCTCCTTTGTTTCATTCCTTTCAACCTGGTCATCGCCTGAAACATGTGTAACCCTTAGTGAGTCAATATTATCATCATGTGAGGTAGTACCGGCTCTCTTTATCTTTTTGATCTCATTGAGGGTCAGATTGACGGCAATGCGGTGGATATAGGTTGAAAGCTTTGAGTCGCCCCTGAATTGCTTCAGGGAGTAATAGAGTTTGATAAAAACCTCCTGGCCAACATCCTCAGCTGCCATATTATCGCCAATCATACCCTTAACAGTACGGGCCACCATGTTCTTGTAGCGGTTGACAATTTCAGAGAACGCCTGACTGTCACCTTCCAGAGAAGCATTAATGAGCACTGCATCATCTGTTTCCTTGTACCTAGCGGCAGCCATACGGGTTATAGACAATCGGTTAAATCATTTTATTCCAGAATACTGGAGTGACTGTTACCTTATCGCCAGGATCTGCTTTTATGCCTGTAAGCAGGCAACAGGTTGTTGATTACCTCAATCTTCATCTGATTGCTGTATCTGAGATGGTAAAGACCCCAGTTTTCAAATCCGTCATTGTTGGAATCCTGCCGGAAATCGAACCTGGAATGCAGCAATTCAGGATTATGAACTTCAGGGTTCGCCAGAAACCGGTTTCCATGATACGCCAGCCCGCTGGCAAAGTATCTGGTTATGTCATATCCGATCCATGCAAAGCTTCCCTCCGAAGGTTCTGCCCTGAAAGTCGTCCGGAACCTGTCCAGAAATCTGAGCACAACCTCACGGTCGTAATCGATGTAGAATGGAGTAAAAATATTGATACCAAGGTCAAAGAGGTATTGCAGTTCAATGTTGTCCTCGAGATTTCTTACAGAAGGGTAGCCATAGAGTATCAGACTGTTCTTCCTGTGCAATGTGTGAAGGTTCATGAGGGTTTCACTGATTGCAGCTTCATTTTCGGTGCCCAGGATAATGACATTATCAGTCAGGGGATTGAGAGTATGTGCCAGCCTGTTGAGAGTGTCGGTGGGTGATGATGACCAGCTCCGGTACAGCAACTGTTTAAAATTCACATCACCGATTTCGGTTCGGAAAGAGAGTTCACGCAATATCATATTCCTCAATTCAGCGCTCTCGTTTCCTGTAGAAGCAGTATCGGAATATATAAATACCAGGTTCTGGTCAAAGTGATTACCTATTGAAGCTGCAAGAGTCTCCTCAATTACGGCCTGCGATGGGTTGACGACGTAAAGAAGGTTATTTCCGCTAAGGACATTGTTGTTTCTTAACGGTACAGGTGAAACCACCGGGATGTTGTTCTGTCCGGCATAAGCAACAACCTTTTCAAGATTGTATGAGAAGATCGGGCCAATTATCAGGTCCATATTCCGTATCCGGCCCGAGTTGATTACGCCGCCGACAATCGCTGAATCAGCCCTGGTGTCGAATGTATGGATCCTCACATCCATGCCTGCCGACCTGAGTTCATCGGCTGCTATCAGAATTCCCTCATACATCTCCAGAAAAGCTACCGACTGCGGGTATATCCATGTAAATGGTTTCTCCCTGATTCTCGGTCTCTGGGGATTGGTTGAGTCAATTTCAACCCTGGCGGCATTTTCAGGAAGGAACAGAGGAAGCATAACCGCTATGTCGATACTGCCCTTTAATGATGAAATATCAGTATAGCCTGCCGGCAAAACTACTTCCGGAACCGTATCAGAGACAACTACTTCCGGAATAGTATCGGCAACAGCAGCCACTGTGACGGTAGCTAAACCCGTATCGTGCCTTCCGGGTATTCTTATAGCCTCACCCTCCCTGACAAATACTGCACCTCCGTTAGCCCTCCTCAGATCTCTGGCTGTGACTCCGAATTTCCTCGCAATCGTGGCAAGCGTCTCACCCGGCTTAACTATATAGCTGGTAAATTCTTCCTGAGGGGGAGCTATTGAAACAACCGGAGCCTTGAAATCCTTTCTGGGTATCGCCAGTTCTGTTCCAATGGGAATATCGGCCGGATCAACCAGGGGATTTGCTTCGAGTATTGAAGCCTGTGATACATCATATCTTCTTGACAGAGAGTATATTGTCTCTCCGGCTGCAACTGTATGATAAACGTACTTCGAAATATCCTTCACAGGGTCGGGAGTGGTTGTAACCTCCACCACCGGAATCTTAAGAACCTGACCCTCCTTAAGTCCGTAGAGTGCATCAGGGTTCTCGGCGTGAAGGGTTTCAACTGTAACGGAATAGGCCCGGGCTATAGAAAATGAAGTCTGCCCCTTA